>SKPR01000002.1 GCA_007119455.1 Candidatus Brevefilum sp.
ATCCGTTATATAGTAAGAAAATCCATCAAAATCATTTGGGCGTTGTTCCAAGAGCTCCTCCTTTTATTGGGTTTGGTTAATTATCGGTTAACTTCTTAATGAATGCCAAAAACTGGATCAGGGAACCTGGGGAATCGTAACGTTGGAGAAAAATCTTAACGGATAACCCTCGGCTTTTTCTTGTATCGAGATCTACTATTTAAGATGCATTAATAGCCTTCGCTGGGGCAAAGCGGAACCCGCACCATCTGTTGGTGGGGGTAAGATGAGGTGAGTAAATTGATAAAACAATTGGCATGGTTAAAACGATTGAGTTGGCGATCGCCCTATCAGAATACTGGTGTGAAAACAGAAAAACACGATATGATTAAAGCCAAGTTCATACGATAGATCTTAAGGGTAAAAAAGATGAATCAAACTGATATATTGCGAAAAATCCGGTGTTTTCTGATGGACATGGACGGCACAATCTACCTGGGGAACAGGCGCCTACCCGGAGCGCGGGAATGGATCAGCTTGTTGGAAGATCATCATATTTCTTATTATTTTTTGACCAATAATTCCTCCCGTTCAAGGGTGGAATATGCACAAAAACTAAATCAGATGGGATTAAGTATTCCAGAGGAACGGATCTTCACCTCAGGTGAAGCGACAGCGATCTATCTTTCAAAGCATTACTCGGGTGCCAGCTTATATGTGGTTGGAACACCTGCCCTGATGAATGAATTTATTCGTCATGGTTTCTCGTTAACAAAAAGTGAGCCTGATGTGGCTGTGTTAGGCTTTGACACCACCCTCACATACGAAAAGCTTCATAAATTATGCGACCTGGTCGTGGAGGGGAAACCCTACATCGCCACCCATCCTGACATCAATTGCCCGACTGAAGACGGTTTCAAACCGGATATTGGCGCGATGATTGAATTGGTAGCTGCTTCAACAGGACGCAGGCCAGACGTGATTGTCGGTAAGCCTCATCAGCCAATCGTGGATGCCCTGGCAGAAAAAACCGGCTTGCCGCTTGAAGCACATTGTATGATCGGCGATCGGTTGTATACGGATATTGCCCTGGGAAGGTGGGGCATCATCACCGTCTTGGTGCTCAGTGGCGAAACTAAAATAGCCGACATGGCCGGCTCAGAATACAAACCGGATCTGACAGTTCAGGACATCGCTGAAATGGCTGAGCTGTATCAGAAGATTGTCAGGCAATGAGTTGTGGAAATGATACTTGGGGTTAATCCAGTCGGGATGAAGTAACAAAAAGCAATACGATCCCGAAAATGCTGACCGAGACGAGCCCGACACCGACCCATAAAGAATCACCACTGAAAATGTTCACCAGGATAGCCGTTGGCGGTTCCGGGGTTTCGGTTGGCGTTGGGGACGGGGACAGAGTTCTTGTTGCGGTTGGTGTCGGTGTCCGGGTTGCGGTCGCTGTTGGCGTTGGTGTTTCGGTAGGTTGTTCTTCAGCTGCCTCAGTTTCTTCCAGCTCCTCGGGCTCTTCCTCAACTTCAGCCGGGATGATGATCAGTTCCTGTTCTGGGTAAATGTATGAATCTTCAGTGAGGAAATTATAGGCCAGAACATCGACCATCGACACCTCATAAGCCTCAACAATTCGCCAGAGTGTCTGGCCAAATTTGACGACATGGATCACGGAGCCGTCGGGGTTGGGTTCTGCTGTGGAGACAGGTTGAACACGCGGGGCGGGTGTTCCGGTTGGGCCGGTGGGTGGTCTGGTCGGTTGAGGCCGGACGGTGCCAACCACGTGCCCGAATTTCACCACATAAACCGTCATGCCCTGTCCATCCAGGGCAACCCCAGCGCCAAATTCATTATGCCAGGTTGTGAGCATATTGTTGATATGGGCGGATGATGGCGCCCAGATATTGTAAACAACACCAGAGGCGGTCAACCCGGGTCCTCGGGCCCAGTTTTCAGTGACACGCACGGATGTGCCCCCACCGTAACCAACGGCGATGGCGCGATCAGCAGCGCTGCTGCCGCCTTCACCCGTATGCCCACCCTGGCCCGTGGATGCAATCCAATTGGCATGGTTTTGTGCGGCAATATTCAGATGCTGGTTTTCAGAAAGGGGGGCCATACCGTTGGCTGCGCGCAGGCCGTTAATTTCAGCCAGCACTTCGTAGGGCTTACCGGCCTGTGCCTGGGATGGATTGGGTATAGCAAAGATGATCAGTAATAAGCTAAAAATGGAAAGAATCGCCAGGATTCGCTTTTTTTGCGTGTGTTTCATGGTTTTTCACTAAAGGTATTGCCAGGTTTGGGGGATCTGTGGTTGAACCACCTGAAAATGGCCATAAGCAGCAAGATTCTACTCAATAATCTAAAAAATTACAAATCATGCTTCAGATCAGCTTCAGTCGTGTTCGCTGGTGATTATTCTTCGACGAAAATGCGGTTTCCCGGTATTGCCTCACCAATCACCCATGCGGGTTGTCCTGAAGAATCGGCATCTGCCAGGAAATGGCTGATTGTATCTTCTGGCACACCCAGGAGTAAACCACCGCTGGTTTGGGGATCGAAGAGCAACATTTGAAATTCCTCCGGAATATCCGGGTTGAAGTCCACATATGGGCTGTAATAAAGCCGGTTGTCGGATGCTCCGCCGGGGAAGCGCCATGCCGAGGCGTGCTTTTTTGCACAGGAGATGAATGGGACCTCATTAAAATGGATCCGTAAGCCCAAACCTGCACCCTCAGCCATTTCCCAGGCATGTCCCAGGAAGCTGAAACCGGTGATATCCGTCGCTGCCTGCAATTTGTGTTTTCGCGCCAGTTCGGCTGCTCCCTGGTTGAGACGTTTCATCCAGGAGATGACTTCTGCCACATCCTCCAGCGGGGCTTCTTGCTGTTTGAGGGCTGTGGTGGTTACCCCAAAACCCAATGGTTTGGTCAGCACCAGTCGGTCTCCGGGTCGGAGGGCATTTTTACGCAGCAGTTCGTCTTCCTGGGCAAATCCGAGCACCACCAGGCCGATTTTGGGTTCGTCATCCTGGATGGTATGACCGCCAGCGATGACCGCACCGGATTCAGCTGTTTTCTCCGCCAAACCACGGATAATCCCCTGGGAAATCTGGATATCCAGTTTAGGCGGCAGTGCAGCTACCGTTAATGCCATGAATGGACTGGCCCCCATAGCATACACATCTGACAGGCTGTTGGCCGCTGCAATAGCGCCATAATCATAAGCGTCATCCACAACCGGCGTGAAGAAATCTGTTGTCATCACCAGGACTCGGCCACCATCCAACCGCCAGACAGCGGCGTCATCCGGAGTGTCCAGGCCGATCAGCAGATCGGGGATGTGGGTGCTCTGATAAATGTCTTTGATGGGCTGCAGAACCTGCGCCAGCGTCTCCGCGCGAAGTTTCGATGCTCAACCCGCGCATTTGGAAAGGGTGGTCAAACGGACCTGCCGTCCGGATGTCGCTTTTTGATTCATAAATTTTGTTTCCAGGTAACCACGAATATCAGGGTTATTATACCCAAAGGTTTAAACCAGCATAATAACAGGGCAATCGCAAAGTTGAGAAAAAACTTAACCGACTGCCCTCAGTTTCTCCGTGCAGCGGAACCCACTTTAAAAGGTGTCTTTAAAGCCTTCGCTGGAGGAAAGTGGAACCCGCACCTTCTGTTGGAGGGGGCAAACGGAGTTGGTACGAGCTTTCAGCAGACTTTGACGTTCTCTGATGTTGTGTCAGGGATTGATGGCCTGTCGGATCATGCCTTCTTCGATCAGGCCTACCTGTCCTTCAGCAGCATAGGCATAGACCGCAGCTGAAAAAATGCCGTTCAGGGTTGAACTGAGCAGGCTGAGGGCCATAATGAAAAGGAATAAAAGGATGCCGAAGAAGATAGCCGGGATAATACTTTCGATCAGTATCGAAAGGCCAACTCCGAAGCCGACCAGGAGCACCCCGCCCAGGAGGCCGATCAGTCCGAAGACCAGGCCAATGGATAGCATACCCGAGATCTGCTCTCCCCAGCTTCGTTTGAGCAGATTCCAACTCCGCTTAACCGCCTTGAAAGGCCCCAGTCCTTCCACGGCAATCACCGGGACGACCAGGAAAGTGACCACATTCCAAGCTGCCCCTAACAGCGAGGCAATAAATGAGCCAATCCCGCTGCCCC
>SKPR01000160.1 GCA_007119455.1 Candidatus Brevefilum sp.
CGAGGGAAGGCTTCTTGACCAGGGCCGGGATCTGGCTGAGCGTGTCAAGCGACCGGACGTCCCCATCATGTACGGGCACAAAATCCGGCGACATTTCGCCTGCCGGGTTAAACCAGACCGTACGCCAGCCGCGGTCGGTGAAAGATCTGAGACTTTCATAATCCTCATCCAGATAAATGCCTACGTCCGACTGACCCACCTGATCCGGATAGATAACCATAAAATCCAGGCCGGAAACGGATAATGGGTCCCCCGCCATGTCTGGGACGCTTTCACCGTAAAAGTGGGCGATCTTTTCGATTAATTCGGGCGTGACCTTAATGTGAGTGTTCATAAAGAAAATCCGTTTCACTGAACTGAATGCGGACGAGGCTACCGGCGGCTCCGTTAGTATAAACCAAAACCCCTGTTTGACCAAAATCAATATAAAAGCTATGTGAGGTAGGAAAGTGCGGATCGCAAAAAAAGGGAACTGGCGGTATAATATAGGCCAGTTTGCCCCCGTAGCTCAATGGACAGAGTACCTGACTTCGAATCAGTTGGTTGGGCGTTCGAGTCGCCCCGGGGGCGCTGTTCTTTAAATGTAAGAAGTTGGTCGTCAAATTGACCGAAGACCGGGGACGGGGTAAAGCAGACAGGAGACCGAGGACAAGAAAGAAGCTTCAGGCTCAAAGTCATAAGCCCCAAGCCAATTTCACCTCTAGGTGGGCGAGCCTTCCGTCATTGAAGCGACCTGTCCCCGAAGCGTCTCGAAGGGTGCTGCACAAGCGGAGCGGGAAGCGGAACCTGTAGCGAAGCGAAACCCCCGATGCTTTTCATCGGGGGCAGTAGTGAAACGAAAGTGGGCACGTCTCCTGTCTTCCGTCTTCTGTCTTTATCCTACGAACTACCACCTATGAAATCCTGAAGCAAAGCGGTAGGACGAGCTTCACTCAAGAAGCCAATCGATTATATTCCTGTGAATGATTCCATCTTGGCTGAAATCATTTTGATCCATACTCAGAACATACTTTGGAAAATTATCTACAACCTCACGATAAACTTTAAATTCTCGGTCAATGACTTTTGCATCTGTAAGAAAATATGCAACCTGAAAGTATGCCTTACCACCTGACTTAACCGCTTTGAAATCAATTTCTCTATCGCCGACCGCCCCAACATTCACATGATAGCCCCGTCTCAAAAGCTCCAAATAAACAATATTTTCAAGAACACGGTTAATATCGCTCTGGTTGGAACCAAATATTTGCTCTCGGAATCCATGATCTGTCAGGTAAAGCTTTTCCTGGAATTTTAAGAGCTCTTTACCCTTGATATCTTCTCTACTCACCCGATTCAGGAGCATCGAATCCTCAGAATAAGCAATGTAATTATAGATTGTCTCGTTGGAAATGCTGCGCCTGTCTTGTTGTAGATAATTTATCAGATTTTTAGCTGAAAGTGTGTTTCCCATGTTATCCATCAAATATCGCATGATTTTCTCAAATAACGCCACATCTCTTATGCCGTAGCGATAAACGATGTCCTTGAGAATAATAGAATTGTGCAAATCCTCCAGATAATTAAGGGTCGCCCTGGCATCAAGTTGATTTCTGTGAATAAATGGAAAACCACCAAAGCGGATATAATCTCGAAATGCTTGTTCAACATCTGAACGCTTAATCATAGCGCTTAATGCGATGATCTCTTTGAACGAAAATGGATAGATTCTGATCTCGATATAGCGGCCCGCAAGAAGCGTTGCGAGTTCACCTGATAGCAGGCTTGAATTGGACCCAGTCAGATAAATATCCGAGTCAATGGTTACTCTCATGGAATTGATCAGTTCTTCCCATGACTCCAATTCCTGGATTTCATCAAAAAAAAGATAAAGTCGATCACCAGAATATTGATTGAGGATCTCTTCGTGCAATGCTTCAACGGTCTGTGATCGATATCTGAGATCCTCAAAATTGATGGTAATCATTTGCTCTTCTACAACACCTCGTTCAGCCAGCACATCCCTGACCTGCGCCATCAGTGTTGACTTCCCGGATCTCCGGATGCCAGTAAAAATTTTTATAATATCCTTATCGATGAAAGGCTTGATTCGCTCGAGATACGCTTGTCGTTTCAACATCAACCATCACCTCCATAAATATTATACCGTAAACTTATGCTATTTTTTGTATTGCTTTACGATATAGCGTAATCTGCAGACATTTATGAATGTGGTTTACGGCATAACGTAATAATCTTAGGTGGACGATCGGATACCGGAGATGGGAGACCGATTGATATAGCTGGTGGTTGGTAGCGGGTAGAGGGATGGGGGGACCGAAGACCGGGGACGGGGTAAAGCAGACCGGAGACTGGAGACAGAATTAAGGCAGCAGGTTGAAAGCTCAAAACCCCAAGTCTAATTTAGCTTGTAACTTTCAGCTTTCAGCTACTGCCTACCACCTACAAGCTATCACCTACCCGCTTTCGTACAAACACCCACAACGCAATCCCGATCACACTGCCCACGCCATCTGCCAGCAAATCAATCCATTCGAAGCCGCGACCGGGGACGGTGAGCTGGTAGCGTTCGTCGATGAAGGCGAAGATGAGGCAGAGCGCCAGGGACAAAAGAAGGTGGGCCTGGCCAGACATCTCATGATGTCTGGATACGACTGATATGTCCTGTCCCGCCCCGCTAAGACCGTCTTCAACGCTTCGGGGATTACAACCGCTCTTCAGCATAAGTGCCCGAGCGACGAGGAAGCCGAGGACGAGGTAGAGGGCAAAGTGGATCAGCAGGCTGACGAGGGTGACACCCCCCACCCCCAGGATTTCGGTTATTTGCAGGAAGCTGGCAATTTCGGCGGGGGCGGTTTCTAATGGCTCGGGGATGGAGGAGGCGAGCAGGATGAAGGCGGCCCAGACCAGGGCGGGCAGCCAGCGAGAGAGAAGGGCTTTCATAATGGATTAAGAGCCTTTAAGATCTTCTCTTTTTGGTCGATCAACCCTTCAGGCCAATCTTGTTTTTCCAGTGGCAATTTACCTTCCAAATAAAAGCGGATCATACCCTCGGCTTTATTCAGATGAGAATTATTGGGAAATAATCTTTGCGCAGTTTTAAGACCAGCATGTGTCGCTGGATTACATAATTTAAAAAACGTTGGCTGTATAAAGATCGTCTGCCGAACTGGCCAGGCTGCAAATCCCATACGGAATTTAAAGGCATCTACGGATGGTGGTGCGTCCAATGAATGCAAACCGTAAAACACCTGATTGATACCGGGTCTTTTCATCATTTTATGCGTGATCACATAAGCGAGAACATTGTTGATATTGTTTGAGAGGTATTTGGTACGGCTCTGCTGGTATAGGATTGAACAAGTATCAGTCATAATAAAACACAATGCACTGGCAACAAGCTGGTTTTCATGGGTAGCTCCCCAAGCTTCAAAACCATCCAGCCCAATCGCAGATCGACAGAGTTTTTCCCAACCAGACTGATCTTGCGCATCTTCTCTTCCCTGCCTGTGTAATGTATCAGATTGCAACGCCCAACCCTCATCAGCCAGTCTTTCTAAAGATATCCGCTCAACTTCAGCGAATTCCAACCCTTTGCGAACATCGGAACGGGCATTTTTTGACAATTCCCACAATTCACAATTTTTGTGTTGTTGAACAACATGATAGCTGATGACACCTTCGGGATGGGCCAGAGGAGAAGAATAACGAAGGCTGAGCCCTTTATTTTTTTCAAGCAATTCCATTAACTCAGCTTCTTCTGGCTGTATTTTTTTATGATATGGAAAAGCCTGAAATGTTTTTGGGGCAACCTCGTACCAATAACTGGATTCTGATTGAACAACTTTATAACCCTGACGCCTAAACCACTCAGCAAAGTTCTCTAAATTCAAAAATACCACCACCGAAACAAGTTAATGATTAATATTTTTTACATCAGAAAAGATAAACTTAAAGCGAACTACTAATACTTAATTTCTGAATTAGGAGTGGGAAACTTCTATAGGAAGAACCTTAAATTTATCGATTTTATGAACATTACCTTTTTGAGAAGAAAAATGTTAGTAATATCACATTTTAAATGTAGAATTATCGTTAAGATAAAATTGTGAGTAGGGGTTTTGAACATTTGAACATTTTTGTA
>SKPR01000032.1 GCA_007119455.1 Candidatus Brevefilum sp.
AAGATCATGCCACCTGTGAAAAATTCAGAGCCAGATTTACCCGCACAAATTAATCTTTCCAGAATCCTGGTCTGGCAGGAAAAGCCCGAACCATTTACCCCTGGCGAACCCCAGTTCTGGGATGATCCCCATATCTCCACCCACCTGCTGGCAGCCCACCTTGACCCTGAAATTGACGCGGCCAGCCGCAACCCAGCCACGATTGATCGGTCTGTTGCCTGGCTTGTGAATTCCCTGGGTCTGAAGCAGGGTGATGCCGTGCTCGACCTGGGTTGTGGACCGGGGTTATATGCCCTGCGCCTGGCGCAACGCGGCCTGGATGTCACCGGTGTTGATCTTTCACGCCGTTCAATTGCACACGCTCGCCAGGCTGCTGAGGGAGAAGGGCTGGAGATCAACTATCGCCACCAGAATTATTTAACCCTGAATGATGAAAATCAGTTTGAGGCAGCGCTGCTGATTTTTGGGGATTATTGCACCTTTAAACCGGAAGACCGGGCCCTGCTTTTACGGAATATCCACCGGGCGCTCAAACCGGATGGGTATTTTGTGCTGGATGTGACAACACCCCAGCATCGTGAACAGCATGGCGTTCGTAATGGCTGGTATGCTTCACCGGGGGGATTCTGGCAGCCCGGACCGCACCTGGTGTTGGAGGAAGGTTTTAATTTCCCGGATCAGATGGTCTGGCTCGACCAGTACATCGTGCTGGATGAAAACGGTGCCTTGAAGGTGTATCGCAACTGGTTCCAGGATTATGATAAAGAAACCATCACCCTTGAACTGGCAGCAGGGGGTTTTAAAGTAGAGAGTCTCTGGTCTGACCTGGCAGGAGAACCTTTCCAACCCAATGGGGAGTGGATCGGCGTGATGGCCAGAAAGAGAACAATTTGAGGAAAATTTTCATTGAAATGCTTCTGAGGTCCACGACTGATGAATGATATTAACCCAAAACATCCAGTAATAACAAAAAACATCATTATTGGTGGTGTACCACGATCAGGTAAATCGATTTTGGCCAGAAAAATTTCTGCAGATCTGGGATATTCTCATTACCCCATCGACAGTTGGGTATCCAGTTTTAACACGGTCTTCCCCGGGCTTGGTATCACCCATTATGAAGAGGAACATCAGGCCGTTTCCAAACGGCTTTGGCCGTTTTTATCATCCTTGATCAAGCACCTGGCTTATGAAAATCTGTCATACGTGCTGGAGGGTTTCCATATCCGACCTGCTGATGTCCACCGGCATCTTGATTCTTCGCGCTGGCAGATCCTTTTTATGGGATATCCCGCCGTAAAGGTTGATGATATGGTGAGGCGAATTCGAGGATTTGCAAGGGTGCAGGATTGGACGGAAGAATTGGACGATAGGGCTTTATCGGCCCTGATTGCTCGGTACATCAAAGAAAGCCAATCTATCCAGGATGATTGCAAGAAATTTGGGCTCAGGTTTGTGGATACCAGTTTTGATTTTTACTCAACCCTCGATCGCCTTAATCAAGACCTCAGCCAGGCGTTCGAATGAGAGAATGACCTTGATTGATCGTATATCACAGCAGAATGCAGACATCGAGAATGTGTCAATCCAGTACCATAATAAAAAGAGGCCGCCCCGCAGGACAGCCTCACACATGTTATTCGTGATTCGGGTGGTTATTTGCTATTTAGCCAGCATTGAGCGGATGAACCAGATCGTCTTCTGGTATTCAGCAACATGATCTTCCATCATCATGACGATATCAAACAAATCTTCAGCATCAGCCGCTGATCGAACATCCTTTGCTGTTTTATCGAGGGCTGTAATATCTTCCAGAACGATTGAGAGGGCTGGCTTAATGGCAATCTTTTCCGATGGCAATTCTTCAATGCTGCTCAGATTAAGATAATCTTTCATGGAAGCAGCTGGTAATTCTTCATACATACGGATCAGTTCTGCAATGGCATCCATATTTTCTGTGATCCCATCATAAAGGGCTTCGAGATATTCATGAACGCCTTTAAATTGCAGGCCAACAACGTTCCAATGAAGATTGTGAAGCTTGATATACAGGACTGCGGTATCAGCCAGGTATTTATTGAGTTGTTTATAAAGATTCTTATTCATTTGTAATCCTCCGTAATTATTTGATGGGTGTCAGGAAATTTATTCATTATCCATATTTTTATTGTACCCTTCCACGAGTGGTCAACCCAAGTTATGTATGAGGTTTGTTGAGAAAAAAACCGCCGCGAGAACACGGCCGGTTTTTATCGGATGAATGGGGATTTATCGGTTATTGTCCAGCAAAATCACCCATCTTCTTGATCATCTATGAAAGGGATGCCAGCACTGAATAGGGCAGCAAATGCCCTGTCCAGGCTATCGATATGCTCTTCAGGTTCAGGATAAAGATGGAGAATATCATCGCTGGTTACATACGCCTTATCCCGTCCCATCTGTATCAATCGGGCAACCTTTGACTTTTTCACCTTGTTTTTTGTTGTAGCTTCGGTCATATATCAGGCCTTGGTTTAATATTTGTCTGGTTTGTATCTGGGATTACGGCTATCTGCGATAAGGGATCCCAAAAACAATAAGACATTTCTCAATCAGCAGTTGATGTGTCTGTAAGCATATTATTTTTATCGGAAAACATCAAGACCTTTGGCTCATTTTTTTGAGCTGAATGCGGATTGATAATGATTATCAGTAGGTTTTGTTGTTTCATGCGGTCGGAGTTTTTAAGATGTGCGTTAATGGATGGTAATGAAAGTCATATTAAACCAGAACAATCAGCCACTATACTAAGAGCATTCGCAAAGTTGAAGAACAATGTGAATTGTAGGGCTCGATATCTCAATACGGTGAAATTCGCCGTTATATTGAATTTTTAAAATAGCCTTCTCCTCGAGGAGAAGGTGGCACGTAGTGCCGGATGAGGTGTTTAAATCACACACACAATTTATTAAATCAAAACGAATGACTCTGCGATTGCCCTGCCATTAAACTGAAAAACTTTGAAATTTATCTTTTATTATTATATAATCTAGAAACTAGATATTGGAGATTTACACAACCCGGCATTTTTCCGGCAGATATATCCAAAAACCATATTCTATTCGTCAAATATAGGAGGTTATCGTGATTAAGCACCATCGACGTTTATTGACAATTTTCTTAATCCTGATTGCGGCCAGCCTGGCCTGCAGACGCGGGGCAAGAGAACAAATCGTTTTGGGTGAAGAACATAGATCAGAAGAAGGTGGGTTCATCCTGCAAAAAATTCCCGATTATGATTTTGAATCCTTCGTAAATCTGGTGATCATGACGGCCCCCGATGCGCTGCCTGAAACAGGCCCGATGATAATGATCGAGGGTGGTCTGATCGAAGAGGAAATGAATATCCAGGATCTTTTCGAGGCCCTCAAACATGAATCTGAAGGTGTCGTAATCGGGGACGGAGAAAAAGTGACCGTGGATGGTATTGATGGTTTATTGGCAGATCTATCCGGTGATTATGGAGGTGAACCCATCAGTGGCAGGCTTTTTGTGGCGATGTCTGCTCCCAAACAGGAATTTATGATGATCGGCATGGCACCTGAGGCCCGTTGGGGTGAATTATCCCCGATTTTTGATGCTGTATTAGAATCCGTCCGCTTTATCGAGGCCCAACCCCTGGTATGGCTGGATGATGACGCAGAGGTTGATATACCCGAAGTCATGGATGAGCCGGTAGAAGATGAGCTTGTGGTTGAGGAACCAGCCCTTGTTGTGAGTGAGGTCATCCGTCAATGGGCGATTTACGCTGAAGCAAGCTCGGAGTACACATCCACGGATTGGTCGGCTATGCAGGCCACCGGTGAACCGGATGTCGCCGAGTGCGGTGATGATCGCAACGCCTGGGCTTCCCGCTATCCAGACACCGAGGATTACTTGATTTTAGTATATGAAACGCCCGTCAACCCCACTGAATTGACCATTTACCAGAGTTACAATCCCTCTCAGGTGGTTGAGATCCAGTTCATTGATGTAGAAGGTGAAACCTGGCTTCTCTGGTACGGTGAACCTGAAGAAGTGCCCTATTGCCCGGATGTTTGGACGCATACGATTGAACTTGATGAAG
>SKPR01000259.1 GCA_007119455.1 Candidatus Brevefilum sp.
GAAAACATTCAATTCATTGTGATCGATGCCACCAACACAGTCGCCATTCAAGGCGAGGCTGTTGAGGTAGCTGAAGGTCAATGGCAAATTGTTTTATCGGCGGATCAGACGGCTGAACTGCCTGCTGGCGGCAACTCACTTGAGGTGGTTGTTGTTTCCCGGCTGGTTGCTGTTCCGACTGCTGGTTCATTTGCCTTTGTGACTGTCGAGTAGTATAATCTGTCCACTATCAAGATAGCTGGGGGCGGGGCGAAAGCCACGCCCCCAGCATGATTAAAAACACTTTAGGAAGCGAGATTCACTATGGCCGAAACACCGATTAACCTCGAGCAAACGGGTGTTGCGAGTCCAACAACCAAAACACGTCCGAAAACACTGCTGCGGCTTGCACGGTATACCGGGTTGAAAGTGGTCGCACTCCTGGCCGCGGTCACGATCGGTTTATATCTTACAATCTGGATCGCCAACATGGGCGGTTATGTCGATGAAATTATGCGCGGGCAGATCCGTGAGAGCGTTTCAATCGCCGTCAGCATGGATCCTGAGATGAGAACCCTCTCCCTTCCCGAACGCCGGGAACGTATTGATGAACAGGTCAGACTGGCAGAAGAACGCCTGGGTCTGGACCAGCCATTTGTCACCCGCAGTTTCCGTTTTTTGGGAAATGCCATGAGCTTGAATCTGGGGCGGTCACAGCACCTCACCAGCGACACCGGCTCACGGCAGGTACGCACCATTATTTTGGAACGCTTACCCCCGACTTTGGTCTTAATGACGACTGCGAATTTTTTATTATTTATACTTAGCATTATATTTGCATTATTTCTATCCCGGAACTATGGGACGATTCTGGATAAAATGACGATCGGTCTTTCGCCGTTGTCTTCGGCACCACCCTGGTTTTATGGGATCTTTTTGTTGCTGATCTTTGCTGCTATTTTGGGCGTGCTGCCGTTTGGCGGTATGGTAGTTGCCCCACCCCCCAGGGAGACCGGCGCTTACATCCTGAGTGTTGGCCGGCACCTGATCTTGCCGGTGGCCGCCTGGTTAATCAGCGGTTTCTTTGCCAGTGTCTATGGCTGGCGCACTTATTTCTTGATCTTCTCAATGGAAGATTATGTCGAACTGGCACGAGCAAAGGGTCTGTCATCACGAGATATTGAACGTCGTTACATCCTGCGGCCCACGCTGCCGAATATCATCACGCAATTTGCCCTGATGCTGATCGGGTTGTGGCAGGGGGCGATTATCACGGAAACGATCTTTAACTGGCCTGGTTTGGGACGCATGATTTATTCTGCCATCCAGTCCTTTGACACACCCGTAATCGTCGGTTCAACTGTGATCTTTGCCTATCTTCTGGCGATCACCGTATTTTTATTAGATTTTATCTATGCTCTGGTTGATCCCAGGGTCCGCGTAGGAAGTGGAGGGGCGAAATCATGAAACGGTTCTTTGAAAGTGTCAAACAATACCCCTCTGCGGTTGTTGGTTTATTACTGGTTCTTTTGCTGGTAGTGATTTCAATCTATACGATCATCACCATCCCTTATGACCAGGCGATCCGGGAATGGCGGGGTGGCGACGATGTGCGGGCGGATGTGCCCAGAACCGCGCGCCCAATATATTTCAACTGGTTCTCAGCACAGGATTTACCCCCGACACTGGTTTTTGATACCGCTGACCCGGTCGCAGGTGTGGAGAAATCGGTCGTGGAGTTGGGAAACCTCTGGGACATTAACATGGTCATTGAGTTTGACTATGAGTATGATGATTTTCCTAAAGAACTACAGGTTATTTTAACATCGCAGTTTGAGGATAAAGCGCCTTTTATCACCCTGACATGGTATCAACCCGATGGCACCCAAATTAAACTTGCCGATATTGTCGCCAGACCCAGGGAAAATTTCCGTTTCCAGGATGAAAAACTGAGGCGCACATTGCAGGGTGTTCCACCCGAGATTGCACTTTTTTCTGTCACGGAAACTGAACCGCGCCAGGTTCAAAAGGGCACCTATGAGCTGCACATTGACGCAATTGTCTTTGAGGAAGATGCCGATGTGGATGCCCGGCTAATCAGTTTTGGTCAGGTGCACGGGATTGCGGGCACGGATCACCGCCGGCGCGACCTGTCCCTGGCCTTGCTGTGGGGTGCGCCCATCGCCCTTGCTTTCGGGTTGCTGGCAGCTTTAGGGACGACTATTACCACCATGTTTATCGCAGCCGTAGGAGTCTGGTTCGGTGGCTGGGTGGATGAGGTTATTCAGCGCATCACCGAGATCAATATGTTGCTCCCGTTCCTGCCAATTTTGATCATGATCGGTATTTTTTACAGTCGCAGTATCTGGGCGATGTTGGGTGCTGTCATTGCCCTCAGCATCTTCGGTGCCGCCATTAAAAGTTACCGGGCGATCTTCTTGCAGGTCAAGGAATCGTCGTATATTGAAGCGGCGCGTTCCTATGGTGCTGGGAACTGGCGCATTATCAATCGCTATCTCATTCCCCGCATTATCCCGGTCTTGATTCCTGGTCTGGTCAGCTCTATCCCGGCTTTTGTATTTCTGGAAGCATCACTCGCTGTTTTGGGGCTGGGCGATCCGATCTTGCCAACCTGGGGCAAAGTTATCAATGACGCCCAGGTTAAT
Organism: Candidatus Brevefilum sp.; assembly: GCA_007119455.1. Lineage (GTDB taxonomy): Bacteria > Chloroflexota > Anaerolineae > Anaerolineales > Anaerolineaceae > Brevifilum. The sequence goes on from SKPR01000259.1 coordinate 2,646, forward strand.
GGCGCTCTGTTTAATGCCAATTACTATTGGATTCTGCAACCAGCAGTCCTCTTGATGATCACAGGTCTGGGCTTTGCGATGATCGGCTTTGCGTTAGACCGCATCTTCAATCCGAAATTACGAGAGGTATAAGAATAATGCCTTCGGACAATGTATTAAGTGTTAGAAAATTAAAATTATTTTTCCGTACCAGTAAAGGTGTGGTGCGGGCAGTCGATGATGTGGATTTTGATCTAACCCGCAACCGAGCAGTTGTTGTTGTGGGTGAATCGGGCTGTGGCAAGACCTCACTCGCAAAAGCGATTTTACGCTTATTACCGAAAAATGTTCACACATATTCAGGTGAAATATTCTTAAACGATAAAGACACCATGAAGTTAAAGAATGAGGAATATCGCCTTCAAATGAGGTGGGTCAAGATGTCAATGGTTCCTCAGGCTGCAATGAACTCATTAAACCCGGTCATGAAAGTGGGTGACCAGGTGGCTGAACCTGCCATTATTCACAATAATATGAACAAAGAGATTGCCTTGCAGCAGGCCCATAAAATGTTCCAGCAGGTCGGCGTCCCGGCCGATTTCATCAACCGGTATGCTTTTGAACTCAGTGGCGGCATGCGACAACGTGTGGCTATTGCCATGTCGCTGGTATCTTTACCTGAATTGGTAATTCTGGATGAACCCACCTCAGCCCTGGATGTCTTAACCCAGGCGAACATCTTCAACGTCCTCAAGCAAATCAAAAAAGATCTGGGCATCAGTTTTATCCTGATCACACATGATATTGCCACCTCCAGTGAGTTAGCAGATGACGTTGCAGTCATGTACGCGGGACAGGTTGTTGAGACGGGCGACGCCCATCGCTTTTTTGATCGGCCGCTTCACCCATACTCCATCAAGCTGATGGCCAGCGTGCCTAAACTGCGCGCCCGCGAAGAACCTGATTTTATTACCGGTCAGCCACCAAGCCTGCTTAACCCCCCAACGGGCTGCAGGTTTAAGGCTCGCTGTCCTTCCCGGTTCGAACGGTGCGAGGATGAACCTCCTGCCTTTAGAATAGATGGTCGTACCGTTAAATGTTGGCTTCATGCTAGTGAGGATGATTAATGACGAACAAAACAACACAAGCAGGGCTCGCTGAGACACAAGCCCAACCCTCAGAGAAACCCAATCAGAAGGATAACGTTCTTCTTTCCATGCAGGACTTAAAAGTCTGGTTTGAACTCAGGCGTTTAGGGTTTGGGGTCTCCGGTTATGTGCATGCTGTCGATGGCGTGAGCCTTGATCTGCATTACAGTGAAACAATCGCCATTGTTGGCGAAAGTGGTTGTGGCAAGACAACCTTAATGAAGAGCATTCTGGCCTTATATCCACCTACTGAAGGTGAAATCTACTTTGAAGGGCAGCGCCTGAGCGAGTTAAAAGGGGACCGGATGCGGGAATACC
>SKPR01000139.1 GCA_007119455.1 Candidatus Brevefilum sp.
AGACTGCGATTGCCAGTCCCCCACCGACGGTAAAAATAATAAAAATCACCAGCCAGATAAGGTTGTTTTGAAAAGCCTGCAGCATCAAATCAGACGTAAAGGCAAATTCATAATTCTCAAACCCCACAAAGTTTTCAGACCGGGCATCAAGAAATGATAATTGAATGGTTGCAATTGTTGGGAAAACAAGAAAAAAGCCAAGAAATATCAGGGCTGGGCCGACATAAAACCAGGGCACAATTTTGTTTTTAGTCATTTGAAAAAAATACCCCTTTCAAAACTAATTGAACGAATTAAACTGTCAGTATTTAGTGATGGGAGGTTGGGATAGAAACCAACCTCCCACATTCAGACTTTTCGCTGTTTACGCTCAGGTAATCAGCCTTTCTTCGATTAGGCTAATCGTATGATTCAGCAGCGACATCATCAATATTTTGAAGGATCTGTTCCAGGTTCTCAGGGTTCTCAAGGTACTCAATTGCACCTGACCAGAATGCTTCGTTTACAGCTCCGGGCATCATGTCTGAGGCATCAAAGCGCACAATATCAGCTTCAACAAGCAATCGCGCAGCCTCACGGATGACAGGATCAGGGTAAACTTCGACATCCACATCACGGTTCGGCGAAATGAACCCACCACGTGCTGCCCAGATTTCCTGTGACTCGGCTCCAGCCAGCCATTCGATCAGGGATCTGGCTGCAGGCGTGTCGTTGAACATACCAAACAGGTCGCCGGCTGACAGGATCGGTTTACCGTATTCCGGATCGATTTCGGGGAACAGGAAATAATCATAGTCCTCGAAAGGCTCCAGTTCCGGGAATTGATCCAGGATAAAACCCTGGATGAATGTTGCCTGGCGGTGCAGGTAACAGCCGGGCGGATCTTCGTAAATTGGAAATACTGATTCACCAAAATTTGTTGCCAGGACGCCGGTTACACCACCATCGACATATTCTTCGTTGGTCATAATTTCTCCAGCGAGTTCCCAGGCATTCTGAATTGATTCATGGGTCCACGGTATGTTGTAGAAGGCCCAATCCATATAGAGATCCGGACCAGCCGTCCGCAGCATAATGTCTTCAACCCAGTCAGTGAAAGGCCAGCCTGTGGCTGCACCGGATTCAATTCCGATACACCAGGGAGTAACGCCATCTTCAACGATCTGGTCTGAAAGAGCGATCATCTCATCCCAGGTTTCAGGGATTTCGTAGCCCGCTGCCTCAAATTCAGGTACGTTGTACCAGACGAGGCTCTTGACAGCCACCTTGGTGAATAAGCCATACAGGCCATCATTATGCGTGGCCAGGTCGAGCCAGGATTCGTCATACATATCACGCAATTCATTCATGTCCAGGAAGGTCGAAAGATCAACCATGTGGTCTTCTGTGGCCCATTCTTCCAGTTGTCCTGGTCCTGGGATGCCGGCGATATCTGGAGGATTGCCACCTTCAATGCGGGTGGTCAGAACTGCACCCAGGTCGCGAGTGCCTTCGAAATCCATAGTAGCTCCGGTCCATTCTTCCCATGGTTCAACCATGGCTCTGAAGCTGTCCAGCTCCTCCCCACCCCAAACGGCAATAACGGATACCGTTTCACCTTCAAACTCCATATATTCCGCCGGGACGTCATATTCTGGCTCTGGTGGCGGTGGTTCATCTGGCGGTGGGGTTTCTACGGGTTCTGGCGCACATGCCATAATTACAAATGTGAATATGACAAAAAGTGCCAGAAGTTTTAGGGATATTTTCTTCATGCTTCACTTACCTCCTAATATTTTGTCTAGAGATTCTTCCAGCTTGTTACAATATGCCTTAATTTTGCATCAGTGGCATCACGATATCCGTTGAGACAGGGACAAATTACCTTATGGAATTTGTCAGCTTGGTTAGGATTTCGCTTGGTCCGGTTGGCTATTAATGAAGGTTGTTTTTTAGATCTGCTTGGGATTTCTTACTAAGGCTAATGTTCTGTTTGATGTGTAGTGCAAGACTTTCTAAGGTTTGATCATAACCAGATATTCGCAAAATTAATGAAAAACTTTGATAGGAGGCACTTGGTTTCTCATGTCTATGAGAACCCGCATCAAATAAATCGGAAATACCTTTGTTGAAGTGAAGCAATGTCCCACCTGCAGTCGCTAAGAGCAAGATATCGTGAGGGTTGCAAACAAATAATTGATAACATCAAAAAGATTGGTTTTGTGATCACCCTGAAAAATGTCTCATTAATTAGGTAGTAATTATCCCATATGGTATAATCGCCCCATATTTGAGATTCAATTATCAGAATAGATTAATGTTAGATTCGAATGGTCTAGACATTTCAGGAGCCTTGTTCAATTTATAGTAAAATGCATTCGTAAATGGATGGATAATTTCACTAAAGTAGATTAGCTCGATTAAAAAACAAAATTTCACCATTAGCAATGATAAATTTTTCCAAAAAACCTAGTAAAATAAGGCGATAAAAAGTTACGAACCCAATCCAACATCTTCTGAAAGAAGGTTGTGGAGGTGAGGCAATAAATGAAAACTCGGTTAAACAGTCTGATCGATGCACTTCTACCCGTATTCGCAACTTTGGCTGCGCTCCTGGTAGGGGCTGTAATGTTGATCATTTTGCAGGTAAACCCTATAGTTGCTTATCGGGCTTTGATTGATGGCGCTTTTGGCAGTACGAATGCGTTTGCTGAAACATTGGTACGGGCGACACCGCTATTACTGGTTGGGCTGGGAATCTGTATCGCCTATCGGGGGAGCGTCATCAATATCGGTGGTGAAGGTCAGATGATTATGGGCGCTCTTGTTGGCGTTTGGGCTGGCCTGACCTTTCCCAATCTTCCCGGCTGGTTGATGATTGTCATTGCGATGGTGTTGGGAACCATTGCCGGGAGTATCTGGGGAGGCATCCCTGGTGTACTTAAGGCCTATTTTAATGTCAATGAAATCCTGAGCACGGTGATGATGAATGCAATCGCCGTGCAATTCAAGAACTTTCTCCTGACTGGTGTTTTTATGGATCCTGCTCAGGCTGATATGGCCTCCCAAATTCCACAATCAGCACGATTAGCCGAGCAATTTCGCCTGCCTCGCCTGGTACCCACCCGACTGCATCTGGGTGCGTTAATTGCCGTAATACTGGCAGTATTGGTTTATATCTTACTGTGGCGTACGACAACGGGTTATCGCATCAGGGCGGTTGGCCAAAACCCATCTGCTTCAAAGTATGCAGGCATCAAAGTTAAACGCTACATTGTCCTGGCGCTATTATTGAGTGGCGCTTTTGCCGGATTGGCTGGCGTGACTCAGGTTTATGGGGTTAACTACCGCATGATCACAGATGGCTCTCCAACCGGTTTCACCGGCGGAGCGGGTTTCAACGGGATTGTTGCCGCCCTCTTTGGCCAGTTGCACCCGATACTGACAATCCCCGCCTCTGTACTGTTTGGCGCGTTGCTTGTTGGGGCGAATGCCATGCAGCGGATCACCCAGGTCCCAGCCGCACTGATCACCGCATTAAATGGTCTGGTTGTGGTATTTGTCGTCAGCAGCGAACTCTGGCGTAAGAAACGGCAGCGCAAGCGTCTAACCGTCACTGAAAATGAGGATAAGATGGAAGTGCCTGAAGATAAAGGGGCTGCTGCAAGTACCCTGTCAGCGGAGGAACCATCATGATTTCTGATCTTTTTAATATCACGGTTTTTTTGGGCATTTTAGCCTCAGGCATCCGCCTGGCTACACCGTATTTATTTGCCTCCATTGGCGAAGCATTCAGCCAGCGTAGCGGGATCTTGAACTTGGGTGTTGAAGGCCAGATGCTGCTTGGTGCGTTCTTTGCCTTTTATGTGGTCATTAATACAGGGAATTTATGGCTGGGTGTACTGGCGGCGATGGCTGTTGGTGCCCTCATGGGGCTGGCAATGGGTTTCGTCACCATAAATTTACACGCTCAACAGGGGATCAGTGGCATTGGTTTTTATCTTTTTGGGCTGGGAATGAGTAACCTCTTATTTCAGCTCCTGGTTGGCAGCGTTG
>SKPR01000004.1 GCA_007119455.1 Candidatus Brevefilum sp.
ACAAGGATAGATTAAATGGTAAAATTAGTGAGGTTTTGGGGCAGTGGCGGAATGGCAGACGCAACGGACTTAAAATCCGTCGGTAGTAATACCGTGTGGGTTCGACTCCCACCTGCCCTATGATATTTTTAATCATGAGCACAAAACACGGTAAAAATGTTTGATTGTGCCTCTTTCACCCAGTTACTTTATTACATGCACGATTTTAAACGCAATCTAAATCGCAAATCTCTACGACTACCGAATTGTGATTACACCCAGACGGGGGCATTTTTCATTACAATGATCACTAAAAATCGGGAGTGTTTATTTGGTTCGGTTTTTCAGAGTGAAATCCGATTAAGTCCGCTTGGAAACATCGTCAATGACGTGTGGCAATCAATCCCCCTTCATTTTCCTCAGGCAACAGTCAACCATTTTGTGATTATGCCGAACCATATCCATGGGATTATATCCATGGCAGGGGCACGACATATGCCTCAACAGAATTTCGAACAATTTGGCAAACCCGTTTCAGGGTCAATCCCGACAATCATTCGTTCCTTTAAATCCGAGGTGACCCGGCGTTTCAATATTTTACGAAATTCACCAGGCGGGAAAGTGTGGCAGCGAAATTTTTATGAACGTGTGATTCGCGATGAAGAAGAATTCCAAAAATTATCCGATTATATTCTCGCCAACCCCCTGAATTGGCATGAAGACCAACACTTCAGGTGATTTCAAAAGTTGGGATACAACACGGCGTAGGGGCACGGCATGCCGTGCCCCTACAATTTTAATCCAATGAAAGTCTTTGTTCTGAGGTTAATTCACAACATTTATCGCTTCACCCGCAGCAAAGGCCCTGATGTTCATGATCGTCGTTTCGGTGATGCGCCCAATCGCCTCCTGGGTGTAGAAGGCATTGTGGGGTGTGATGATCACATTGCGCAGGCGCAGCAGAATATGCCCGGCCAGTAAGGTTTCCAGGTCATGTTTTTCCCGGAAGAAGGAGTGAAGTAATTCATACTCCTCCCGGATGGTGGGTTCATCCGGAAGCACATCCAGGCCTGCTGCAGCCACCTTGCCATCTGCCAGGGCACGTGCTAAGGCTTGAATATGCACCACGCTACCTCGCGCGGTATTGATCAGGACCACCCCCTCTTTCATTTTTGCAAATTCATCGTCTGAAATCAAATGATAGGTATGACGGTTGGCCGGCACATGCAGGGTCAGGACGTCAGACTGCGCAAGCAGGTCATCCATTTCCGTATACTCAAAATCCAGCGCTTTGGCCAGTTTTTCATCAGGTTGGACATCGTACCCGATGACCTTCATCCCAAAACCATTGGCAATTTTGATCACGCATTGCCCGATGCTCCCTGTGCCGATCACCCCCAGGGTTTTGCCCTGAAGATCAAAACCGCGCAAACCGGTGAGCGAAAAATCCCCGCGCCGGGTACGGTCGGCTGCCTCAACGATATTATGGCTGATGGCGAGCAGAAGCCCAAAGACGTGTTCAGCGACGGTGCTGTCGCCATAACTGGGCACATTGCAGATCGTGATCCCCTTTTCCTGGCAGTAATCCACTGCGATGTGATCAAAACCTGTGGACCGTGTTGCAATCAACTTGAGATCATCAAATTGCTCAAGCACATTCTGATCCAGATTTGAAAAAATAAAGGTGGAGATCACATCCGCATCAGCATAGTCTTTGGCGTTGGCAGCCGTTAATTTTGTTTCCAGCAGAATGAGGGTATGGTCATCGGATAATTCACCAAAAGCATCTCTTTCCCATGCTTCAATTTCAAAAGCAACAATCTTCATGATTTAATTTCCTTTCCAGTTGTTTTACTCAAATATTGTACTTGTCAGCAGTCCATAAAACAATTATCTCCCCAGATCTGCTGAGCCTTGATAGATTCTGCGCATGTTTGATCATGAGGTTACGGCTTTTCTTCTCAAACTCGTGACTTCGTACCGTGTCAGGAGACCAGTTTAAACAGTTCTCGCCGGAAATGTCCCACTTCACGTCGCTTCAGCCCCCACCAAAAGAAGGTGCGGGTTTGGATTCTCTCCAGGGGTAATAAAGACCGGCGAAAACGTTGTCGTTCAATTCTTCGTCTCAAATCAGCTTTTCTGTTTTCCCTGCCAGGTTGCGCAGAGGTTCCAATTGCCCCAGGTGATAGGTGTTGTGGAAAAAATAAAAGAATGCCACATAGCCTCGCCTGTTTTTGCCCTGCCAAAAATCTATTTGCTGATCAAAATCAGCTTCCGATATCTGGTTAAGATGGTCAGTTACCAGGGTTGTCAAATGGCCGTACATATCAAGCAGCACGTGAATTTGGAATACCTGTGGAGAATCGCAGTGGATGGGTTCAGATCCGTAAGCATAAGGGGCCATGTCCGGCAAATCAGCCGGGGCTTCACCATCGAGGGCATTAAGGATATCGACCAGGTTGACCACCAGGTGACCGATGACCCAGTTCAAGCAGTTACCGCCCGGCTGGGGCTGAAGGAGACTGTCAGCATGGTCCAGACCAGCTGTCTGCTTCCGTAAAACATCATGCTCCCAATTGAGCATTTGGATAAATTCTTCTTTTGTGATCATTGTTCCTCCAGTTTATATATCGAAATTTATCGCTCAGGACAATCTCTAATTCAGTTCTCACTCGATCGGACACCTCTCCGCTTCGTTCCAGGAGTATTAAAAATCAGCGAGAATAAAGTCGTCAGATTGAATCAATATTTGACTTCAGCCATGGTCCTACCGATCAGGTCTCCTCACCTGAACCTGCCCGAATAAGCTCAATGTGAGCCTTTTTTAGCGCATCCAAATCCATTTTCACGACCTCGCGATCATAAGTCAGGAAACCGTTCAACTCAACTTCCACATCAGTGGTTTGCGTGTAAACAGCCGCCGACAGCCCTGCTGCAATCCAGGCTTTAAGCTGCCTGTCCAGCAATTCCAGATAAGCCTCTGTCAATGCTGCTTTGCTGGCGAATTTTTTATAACCAAAATGATCCTCCTTCTGCCAGGTGTGTCCCTCGACAGCCAGGCTGTAACCCCCAAATTCGGATAGCACCCAGCCTCGCTGCGAGTCTTTTTCAGGTTTTGGAAGGGGTTTGAAGTAAACGTGTTCGCTTTTGAAATCGCCCGCGCCCTGGTCAAACCAGCCACTGGCATGGTCCACCAGGCGGGTCGAGTCGTAGTCCTTTGTCCAGTCGGCAATTTGGGCGGCATCGAATTGCCCCCAGCCCTCATTGAACGGGCACCAGATTGCGAGGGAAGTCACATTATGAAGTGCATCAATCATGCGCTGATATTCCAGCTTGAACTGCTGTCGGTTTACTCGCTTCCTGCGTCCCAGGCGCCAATAGGCCCAATCATCCCGCAGGCCCTTGAACCACTGCGCGACCACAAACCAGATGGGTTTGGGGCTGATCCCTCCGCTGACCATATCCTGCCAGACGATGATGCCCGCCCGGTCGCAATGATAATAATAACGGGCGGGTTCCACCTTGATGTGCTTCCGCAGCATATTGAACCCGGTATCCTTGATAAATGCAATCTCCCAGCGCATGGCCTCATCGGTCGGTGGGGTGTACAGGCCATCGGGCCAGTAGCCCTGGTCCAGGGGACCATATAGAAACAGGGGCTGGTTGTTCAGGCAGAAACGCAAGTGACCGTTCTTATCCCTTTCCAGGCTGAATTTCCGCATGCCAAAGTAACTCCGGACCTGGTCAACCTCAGTTTCACCCTCCAGCAGTGTGATTTCCAGATCATACAGGTGCGGGCTGGTGGGCGACCATAATTGGGGCGCCGGGATTGCCAATTCGAGCGGCTGGCCGGTGCCATCTATTTCTTCAGCAACCTGGTCATCACCATCAAAGACTGTGCATCTAACTTGCAGGTATGGCCGCTCTGAACTGATTTTACACGTGATCTCAATAGTCGACCGGTCAACATCCGGGGTGATTTTGACCATCTCCAAATAGCTTTGCGGGACGGGCTCTATCCACACCGTCTGCCAGATGCCTGATGAGGCCGTGTACCAGATAAAACCGGGCTCGTGGACCTGTTTTCCACGTTGATTGGGTTGGGTGTCCGTCGGGTCTGTGACAGAAACGAGAAGGGTATTTTCACCCTTCTGCATCCAATCGGTGATCTCAAAGCTAAAGGGATCATAACCCCCCTGGTGACTTCCGACCAGGGCACCATTCAAGAAGACCTGGCACGCCCAATCAACCGCGCCAAAGTGTAAAAGAAACCTTTCCTTTTCCCAATCCTCAGGGATGGAAAAAGTGCGGTGATACCAGAGCGTCTCATCAGGTTTCAGAGACCGTTTGACTCCTGATAAGGCACTTTCAATCGGAAAGGGGACCAAAATCTGGCCTGTGAAAGTCTCAGGCGGCTTGTTTTGATTGCCTGTAATGGCATAATCCCATAAGCCGTTCAGGTTTTGCCAGGCAGCACGTTTGAACTGCGGCCTGGGGTATTCGGGGTGCGGGCATTCCGGGTCAACGTTTTTTGCCCAACGGGTGATGAGGTGGCCTTCGGGGATTTTATAGCTGTTGGGCGGCATGTTTATTTCTCTCCATTTTCATGGTAATGATGTTTGAATCATAATGACAGTTTATTAATTTCGGGTCCCTTTATTTTAATATGATTCGAACCCAATTAATGGTTAATAAATGGGTTCTTTATTGATACGACCATCATCAATAAATTATGCTTTATTTTCTTTAGGATTACACTGTTAACAACCTAGATCAACACGTTCGCTTTTACGCTGTATGATATACTCAGCGGATAATCAACGTCATTAAACGCATTAATTCAGGAGTAAGATTCCATGACCATCACAAACATGCCTGAGAAAACAGCAAAGCTGGACAGCTTATTTACAAAACTCACTGACAGCGGTGACGTTCACAGCGCCGTGGCTGCTGTGGAATCCCTGGATGGCTCCTTCACCTGGCGCAGCGCTTATGGCCAGGCCGATCAGTCCGGGACGCTCATGCAGATCGAAACGCCGTTTAATATCGCCAGCGTCACCAAGCTCTTCATTGCTGCGGCTATCCTCAGGCTCGCAGAACAAGGTCGACTTGAGATAACGCAACCAATCTCAGAACACCTCCCCCATGTGCTGATCGAGGGTATCCACCGCACCAAGGATGGCGAGGATCACACCCACAAAATCACCATCTGGCATCTATTAGCCCATGCTTCCGGCATCCCCGATTATTTTGAAGATTACCCAAAGGGCGAGCCGCGCCTGGCAGACCGGATGGTTGCCGAGGGGGATCAATACTGGTCCATTGACAAAATCACTGACTATATCCGTGATAAACTGGTCGCACATTTTCCACCCCAACCATTCCAGGGTGAAAAGATCCGGGTGCGGTATTCCGACACCAATTATCAGCTCCTGATCGCCATCATCCAGGCGATCACGGGCCATCCCCAGCACGAGGCTTTCAAAGAAATGTTTTTTGAGCCTCTCAACATGGCGCACACCTATTTGCCTGGCACCCAACCCCTCAAACCAACCTTAGATGAAGCCCTGATCTGGGCCGGGAAAGACCCGCTTGATTTACCCCTGTTATTAAGCTCCCTGGGTGATCTCAACAGTACGATTGATGATCTATTGCAATTCATGCGGGCGTTGATCAACGGAGAAGCCTTCGCCAACCCGGAAACTGCCCAAAAAATGCGCCAGGACTGGCACACCTTTGGACTCCCCACGACCATGCCACCGCTCTCGCCTAACTGGCCAATCCAGTACGGGTTGGGAATGATGCGCTACAAAATACCGCAGCTATTACCGCCCTTCCGATCAGTTCCGGCGGTGATTGGTCACACGGGGGTCAGTGGATCCTGGCTGTTTTACTGCCCGGATCTCGACTTAGTGATGACTGGCACATTGAACCAGATCAATGCCGCTGCGCTGCCTTACCGCTTCCTGCCAAAGGTATTGCAGGCGATGAAATGAACATTATGGAGGTTAACATGGACAAAAAAATAATCGGTTACCTTTCCCCCGAAGAAGATGCGCACCTGGTAAATAGCCTGGCCGGGGGCGTTGTGGCCGGGTATGACGTGGATATCACCAACAGCGGATTCCAGATTGGAGTCGCAGGCCGTGATCTTAATCTTAGAAATGGATATGGTGGTTTCCTCGTAATTGGAAATCAAGCCCACATCGAGAACAGCAGGATCGGGATTTTATTGGGAAAATCCACAACAACACTCAATAACAGCAAGGTCCTTTTCACCGGCCGACAGGTGTTCCTATTAGGCGCTGTTGCAGGGCTAATTTTCGCTTTTTTGAATGGCTTGTTGCGGCGTTTAATGGAATAAAGGCCAAAACAACCTGTTATAATCGATATTAAACATCCCAATAAGTGTTGCAGGAACGTAATGACTTCCCAGCCACAGCTATTATTTTTTACATAATTAAGGAGCAATTATGTCTAAGAAACACCTCATCCTGGCCCTGTTCGTGATCTTCCCGCTGGTTGTCGGATTGGCCTGCCTGGGCAGTGCACCTGACCCGACAGCTACCCCGGTCGAGGAAGAGGTCAGGGTTATCACGGTCGTCGTTACCGAACAACCCACACCCGAACCAACGGAAACACCGACTGAAGAACCCACACCTGAACCGGATCTCTCCAGTGAGGGGTTGGTGCTGCTCGACAACAGCCTGTGGATCCAGGAGGAGGACACCGTCTTTGTGGCTTTTGAGGTGGAGAACATCACCAACGACCTGGTATTTGAAGAGATCAATTTCTCAGTGTTTGTTTTTGATGCCGCCGGAAACGAAATCGGCAGTGATTTTGATTTTACTCAGACGATCTACCCGGAACAGACCTATGGCGCCGTCTTCTACCTTTACCTGGGTGATGAGAGTCTGGTGGTCGATTCTGTGATCGTTGAGTGGGAGTACAACAGGGCCTCCCAGGCCAGCGTAGCGGACATGCCTTTCTTGCCTGAAAAGACCCTGTTCTGGCATAGCGGGGGCTTTCCCCGGGTGAGCGGTATGATCCGGAACAATACCCCCCAAACATATACCGATATCCGGGCCAATATCATCTGTTATAACACCGCTGGTGAAATTGTGGGCGGCGGTTACACTTTTGTTGATTTCATCCCTGGTAACGATTATATGGGCTACTCGACCTATGTTGACGCCTATGATGATGTTGCATCGGTCAGGGTCTTCCCTGATACGACCTACAGCACGAAGATGATCGAAGGTGCTGATTTCTGGTCTGACGTCTCAATCATCGACGATCATTTCTATTCTGACGATTGGGGCAATATCATGGGTGGCGTTATAGTGGAAAATGAAACCGATCAAGTCTTGAAGAATACGAACGTTTTCGCCACTTTTTATGATGACGATGGCCATGTAACCACCACCGGTTATATTTATATCGATTTGCTGCTTCCCAACACGAAAATCGGCGTCTCACCCTGGGTCTCCACACCGCCTTCGGATGCTATCACTTCCAGTTTTGATGTTCTGGTGTTTCCGGGCGAAGTTTTAGAAGATTACGAGCTCACGAGCAATCCCTTTGTCGTCAACAGCACTGAAGTGACCGGTGACTACGAGGATTATGTCACTGTCAGCTTTACCAACACCTATGATAAGCCTGTTTCCGAAGTGGAAGTGTATGTTTTACTTTTCAATGCTGAAGACCTGATCATCGGTGGTGGTGATACCTGGACCAGCGAACCGACACCTGCTGGTGGCACAACCGAGGTTGAGTTGTGGATCAATTATGACAGTGAAATGACGATCGCACGCATCGAAGCATGGGTTGTCCCCAATAACTGGACCCGTTTCGATTGATTTCAACTCGGGCAAGGACATAAGATAAAAGGTGCGGACTTCAAAAGCCCGCACCTTTTCATATTAGTCACACCCTGCAAAGGCAGTCATTGCCAGCGAACATGATCAATGGTCAGGGCGTCCACTGATCATGGACGACGCCCACCAGGAACCACACTTCCTCTTCCTGGATGAAGACCAACCTTAAAGAGCGCCAGTCCAGGCCTTCAAATTCAGGATCGAAGCCGCTGAAATGGTACTCAACAAAGGTGCTGTCGGGGTAGAACTCTTCAATATTATTGATCATGCTGCTCCACCCAATCTCTTCGCTGATGGCCATTTCTTCGGGGTCCGCAAAATCAACCGGGTAAATGAATTCTTCGTAATATTCTTCGAAGGTCAGCTCAATCGGATCGCCTGTGCCAACATATTGACCCCACAGGAATTCTTCATCCGATTCAACCAGTCCGGGCAATTCCTCCGCCATAAAGACCTGGTGCTCTTCACGCACATAGGTATAGGGCGAGAAGCGCACGCCCATTTCAGGGTGAGCGTATTCCGCCACTACTTCCATATCCATTTCAGCCAGGGCGTTGATGACAGCATCTGCCGATGCTTCCAGCGTGGGCGGCTCAGGAGGTTCCTCGGTTGGGGTTGGCGTAGGTGGGTCGGGAGGTGGTTCGGTTGGGGTCGGCGTATCCACCGGGGCCACCACATTGGCCACATCACAAGCTGCTAAAACCAATAACGGGATCAACATAACGATCACAAGTATCTTTTTCATACAATGCTCCTTATCATTAATTTTTGTAACTGCTCAGGTCGTTCTACTGCTGAAGGCCATATGCCCTTGCATGCTGAGTAGTTATTTATTTTTCTAACTTACTTTGATTCTACCGATTCCGATACTATTTTCCAAAAAAAATCAATCATGGTACACTAATCAAGTAATTTTTATCTGATGAAGGAATTTGAAAGGCTTCCCGTGGACGATCCAAACGAAAACCGAAAAACCACAATGGAACATTGTGTCGATTTTGTCCTGCCGGTAATTCTGATCGGCGGGCTGGTGGCTCTGCTGGCCATCATGATCCGCGAACCCGTCCAGGGTTATGAAGGGATCATCCCTCAAGATGCCTGGCTGACACATGTTTTAAGTTACATCATTGTTGCCACCGAAATTGCCACTGCCTTTGTGATTGCTTCAGCCCTGGCAAGGGCTACCATCAGCTACACACGTCACCTGTTCGACCCGATCAACAGGCAGATCAATTACACCGAACGGATTCGCCTCCGGCTGGGTCACATGCTCAACCTGGGGTTGGAGTTTGCCATTGGCAGCGACATCCTGCGTCTGGCGGTTGCTCCGAGTACACGTGATATTATCATACTGTTTACCAAAGTGCTATTGCGAATCCTGCTCAATTACTTCCTTGACCGTGAAATTCGGGCCAGTGAAGAACTTTGTGGCCCGGGCAACTATATTCCGCCCATGGATGATCCTGAAACTGCTGACGAAAATATTTAAAAATCCCCTAATTCTATGACTGAACTAACACATTTACCAGACGAACTACAATTTCTCGCCTACATTGACAAACTAAAATCCGTTGAACGTAAGAATGCCTTGTTTGACGGCTCGCGTGACGAAAACGTCGCCGAACATAGCTGGCATGCTGCGCTGAGTGCACTGCTGCTGAAAGATTATCCAGATGAACCGGTTGATATCAACCTGGTAATCCGCATGCTCCTCGTGCACGACCTGGTCGAAATTGAAGCCGGAGATGCCTTTATTTACGACCCGGAAGAGCTGGCTCAGCAGGAAGAAGCAGAACGCGAAGCTGCTGAAATCGTATTCAGTAAACTCCCACCTGACCAGGTACAACTTTTCAAGGATCTCTGGGACGAATTTGAGTCTCGCCAGACTCCGGAATCGCGATTTGCTAAAGCCATCGACCGGTTTATGCCGATTTACAGCAATATCGGCAATGGCGGTTTTTTATGGCGAACATTTGGAATCACCCGGGCCCAGATACGAGTCAATATCGCCATCATCCGCGAAGGCTCATCACGGCTGGCAGACCTGGCGGACCGGATGGTCGACCAGGCTGTGGAAGAAGGCCGGCTATCGCCCTGATATTTAATTCAGGTCATTTCAACGTTCAGGGTGAGTTTCCATGAAAAAATTTGATTACATCATCGCAGGGGGTGGGATGGCCGGACTCAGCCTGGCCTATCACATGCTTCACTCCCGGTTGGATGACCGGCAGGTCCTGATTGTGGACCGTCAGCCCAAAACCGAAAATGACCGCACCTGGAGCTTTTGGTCTCGCGAATCAAGTCTTTACGATTCCATCCTTTACCGCCAGTGGAAAGAGCTGCAATTCCATAGCCCGGGTTATTCTAAAACTTATGCCCTGCCACCTTACCGCTATAACATGCTGCGAGGGATTGATTTCTACCAGCACACGCAGATGGCGCTGCGTAAAGCGCCCAATTATCATTTCCTTTATGGGGATGTATCAGCCGTCAACAGCCTGCCCAATGGTGCTGAAGTCGTCGTGGATGGACAAGCTTACCAGGCGCCCTGGGTCTTCGACAGCCTGTACCTTCCCGGCCAGTTCAAGCCACAAAAAGGCCGCTACCGCTATCTATGGCAGCATTTCAAAGGCTGGATTATTGAAACACAGGATGCGATCTTCGAACCCCAAGCACCCACCCTGTTTGACTTCCGTACCTCCCAGAAACATGGTATGCAGTTTATTTACATCCTCCCATTCAGCGAACACCAGGCTCTGGTGGAGGTTACCCTTTTCACGGGCAACCTGCTCAGTGATGAAGATTACGATGACGCCCTGCAAACTTACCTTCGTGAGGTCCTGAATCTGCATGATTACGAAATTCTGGAAACCGAACAGGGCCAGATCCCCATGACAGACCAACCCTTCCCGCGTTTCCCATCCCCCTACCAGATGACGATTGGCACCAAGGGCGGCCGTGTAAAGGCATCCACCGGTTACGCTTTCCTTCGCACCCAACACGACTCGCAGGCCATCGTCCGGTCTCTCCTGGATCATAATCAACCCACCCACATCCCCCGAGATAGACGTCGTGCCAGGCTTTATGATGCTATTATGCTGGAAGTGATGGATCGCAACGGTGAACGGATGGCAGAGATTTTCACCGATCTGTTTAGAAATAACCCGATCGACCGCATTTTCAGATTTTTAGACGAAGAGACCTCCCCTTTGGATGAAGTCAAGGTTTTTGCCTCCGTCCCATCCCGGCCCTTTATTGAAGCACTCTTCCATACCGGGTTTCGGTCATTCAAGTGATTGGCCCCATTTCAATGAATTAAGCGTTTAAAGATTTAACCAGCGTTCGGTGACCTTTGGCAAGTCTGCCAACAGTCCCTGTTTGAAGGTGCAATTGGGCAGGGATTCAAGGAACAGTCTCCCATATTGCTTGGTCAGGACGCGCTTATCCAGGACTGCTACGACACCCCGATCCGTCTGGGTGCGGATCAGGCGGCCAAACCCCTGCCTGAAACGCAGGATGGCTTCAGGTAAGGCATACTGGTAGAAGGGATCTTCGAAGGTTTCCGAACGTGCTGCGATAACGGGGTCAGAGGGCACGTCAAAGGGCAGTTTAACGATCATCAACACGGAGAGTGCATCACCAGGTACATCGACGCCCTCCCAGAATGCACGGGTACCTAAGAGGACGGCTCGTTCTGTCTCACGGAATGTTTCTAAAAGCATATTGGAAGACGCACCCTCACCCTGCTCGTAAACTTGAATATCATGCTTGGCCAGGTTGGGCGAGACGTTAGTGGATGTGCGTTGGAGCTGGGCGTACGAGGTGAACAGGGCCAGCATCCGACCGCCGGATGCTTTGGCCACGCTCGAAATGGCTTGTTCGACAGCCCGTTGGTGGCCGTTGTAATTCGAAGGCTCGGGGATATCGGTGGCCACATAAACCAAAGAAGCGGTCTCATAATCGAAGGGAGACCCCACCACCAACTCTCCGGCATCTTCTGCGTTCAATTGCCGTCGAAGATACTCAAACTCTCCGCCAGCCGTCAACGTGGCGGAGGTCAGAATAACGCTTTCCTTCTGGTACCAGAGATGCTTTTCCATCAGACGACCGATGTGAAGGGGGGCAGCATGCAGGTTGACTTCCATATACCTGGGGTTGATCTCCACCCAGTAGATGGTGTCCTGGTCCGGCTCCAGAGTCAGGCCGGTCAGATTGTGCTGAATTTCTTCCATCCTGGAAAACATATTCCCCAGGCTGCCCCACATATCTTCAGCTTCTTCATTGCCCTGGTCAGCCAGTTCTCGCATGGGTGTACGCAGGTCACGCAGGATCGCCAGTAATCCCTTTAAGGTTTCATTAGCCTGTTCCCAGGCGATTTCGACATCCAGCCAGATCGGTAGCGTACGAGTAGATGGCAGCACACGTTCCTGTTGGGGATAGGTGCCCAGGTTACGTCCTTCACGCTGCTCAAACAAAAAGGCATCCAGAGCCTGATAAAACTGGTTCATCTGGTTGTCAAACCTGAAAGCCAGGTCACCGGCTTTCTGAACAAGCTGGGTTAAGGCAGCCATCTGAGCTGGTTTGAGCAGATCCTCGCATAATTCGACAAATCTTCCCAGGACACCTGTTTTTTGGCTGCCAAGTTCGCGAGTCAGCCGGGTGATATCTATGGCGCGCACCCTGAAGGACATGGCGTTGGTGGTGGCGTCCTCAAGATGGTGGGCTTCATCGACAATCAGGTAATCAAAGGGCGGCAGAACCCGGTTCCCTGTGGCTGTATCCGCCAGCAGGAGGGCATGGTTCACAATCAATAGATGCGCGTTTTCAGCGGCCAGCTTTGCCCGGTAGAAGGGACAACGGCCCCCGGTTCGTTTAAGGCAGATCTCCAGCCGGCAGCCTTCATCATCCGCCGAAAATCGCGACCAGACCGCGCGTTCCACCGGTCCATTGAGGTTAATTTCGGTCCGGTCACCGGTGCGGCTCTCCAGGAGCCAGACCAGTACCTTCCCCAGCACCCGCATCTCATCCACCGTTTCGGGTTTCCGCCGTCGCATGGCTGCCAGGCGGCGTGGACAAAGATAATTTGAACGACCTTTGAGTATGGCGGCCCTTAAGGGCAAATCCAGGGCGTTGCGCAGGTCGGGAATATCTTTTTTGATCAACTGGTCCTGCAGATTGATGGTATTGGTTGAAATGACAACCCGGGTATTGTGTTTCATCGACCAGTAGGCGGCCGGGATCAGGTAAGCAAAGGATTTACCCGTGCCTGTACCGGCTTCAATCATCATGTGCTTTGATTCGCTCAATGCTTGGGTGACAGCCCGGAGCATATCCACCTGCTGGGGCCGATATTCGTACTCATCAAAATATGCGGCAAACTTACCGCCACGATCCAGGACGGCAGCCACATCATCTATGTCCAGGGGTTCTCGACCTGGTTCAGCACCAACCCGTTCACCCTCCTCATCAACCGGTTTTGTAAAAAGCGGCCCATGGGTCTCATCACCACCTTTCTGAGCCTGGACGGGTGCTTTGGATCGCTGACGCAGAACCTGCTGCAGGGCCCAATTCGCCTGCCAATCCAGGGGATCGCCCAAGCGGACAATCTCAGCCAGCAGTTTCAAAGGAAGTTGTTGGGCTTTTTCAATCAACGCTACAAAAACGGCATGGGTCACTTTGGCGTCATCCAGGGCCCGATGAGTGGCCGGTAACAAGATATTGAGCTGCTGAGCCAGGGCTGACAGGTTATAGCGGGTTGCTGTGGGCATCAAGACAGCCGCCAACTCGTAAGTGTCAATATCAATATTATGGCGTAACCCACCTGCTCGCTGCAGGAAGGTAAGATCAAAACTGATATTATGCCCCACAACCGGGCGCTCACCCACAAAGGCGATCAGATCGCCCATGACATCGGATATCCGGGGTGCGTGCTGTACCATGTTGTTGGAAATACCCGTTAATTGGGTGATAAAGCCCGGGATTGCCTGGCCAGGATTGACCAGGGTTGACCAGGTATCCTCCACCCGCCGCCCATTGAACCGGACGGCGCCGATTTCAATAATCCTATCTTCTGCGGGATTTAACCCGGTTGTTTCAATATCTACGGCTACGATTGATGGCATACCCCCGATTATACCTGTAAAAATTAGTCCATACTCATGCCAT
>SKPR01000015.1 GCA_007119455.1 Candidatus Brevefilum sp.
AGACTGGTTGATGTGCAATCAGAGCGGGTATCCAATGCCCGTTTACGCCTGTTTGATGAAGTGCTTGCAGACCTGCAGTCAGGCATGATTTCACCGGTCACGGTGCCATAACAGTCACTGCGCGATAAACAGTCACTGTGCTTTAACGGTCATTGCTCTTTAACCTGATTTTGTTCTGATTTAGGCGCGACAGCATCCGTTTCACGAGGGTTTCCACGAAAAGGTTCGGCGGTTGCCTGGCCAGGTTGGGAAATCCCCTCACGCCGCAGCACTTTAACAATTGTCATTGCAATGATTTTAATATCCAGCCATAGGGACCAGTTGTCGACATACCAGACATCCAAATTAAATTTCTCCTGCCAGGTCAGGGTATTTCGGCCATGAACCTGTGCCCATCCAGTGATGCCGGGCAGCATTTTATGGCGGCGTGATTGTTCTGGGTTGTATAGTGGCAGGTATTCCACCAATAGAGGTCTGGGTCCCACAATGCTCATTTCACCCTTGATAACATTGATCAGTTCAGGGAGTTCATCAAGGCTGGTGGCTCGCAGAAATCGGCCAAATTTGGTAAGCCGCGCGTCATCGGGTAGTGGTTTTCCGTCCTCATCAGTCTGGTTTTTCATCGTCCGGAACTTATAGATCGTGAAGGTCTGGCCATGCAGTCCAGGTCGTTTTTGACGGAACAGAATCGGGAAACCATGCTGCCAGGCTACCACCAGGCTGATCAACAGCACGATGGGTGAAAGAAGGATTAAACCCGGCACAGAAAGTGCAAGGTCAAATAAGCGTTTGACAGCGGGTACGTTTTTAGGCAATAATTGATAAGACATTCGTAGTAAAATTGTACCAAATATGTTATGAAATAATATAAAGTTCATAGAGCAGGCAAAAGGGTTTCTTTAAGAAAGGAAGAAAATGGACGAGCGAATTCTAATAATTGAGGATGATGAAGAAATTCTGCGGGTACTGAAACGCGTGTTGACTTACGAGGGCTATATCGTTGATACAGCATTGACAGGAAAAGCTGGTTTAACCCTTGCGAGTGAGCAGCGGCCGGATCTGGTTGTTTTGGATTGGATGTTGCCCAATATGGACGGATTGGAAGTTTGCCGGCGATTGCAAAAATTGGGGAATCAGCCCATATTAATGTTGACTGCCAAAGACACAACCATGGATCGTGTTGAAGGATTGGATGCCGGAGCAGATGACTATGTGGTTAAACCGTTTGAAATCGAGGAGCTTCTGGCCAGAATTCGCGCGTTGCTCAGACGTACGGCAGCCGACCGGGTTAAAGTCCTGGAGTTTGATGATCTCACCCTTGATAGCAGCACGCGTAAGGCTGTCCGGGGAGGACGGGAAATTGAGCTCACGGCCAAAGAGTATGATCTGCTTGAGCTATTTATGCGCCACCCCAGACAGGTTATGACCCGTGAGGTGATATTTGACCGTGTTTGGGATTATGATTTTGGTGGTGAGAGCAATGTCCTGGATGTTTATATCCGCTACCTTCGTCAAAAACTTGAAGAAGAGAACGAGCCACGCCTGATTTATACCGTCCGGGGTGTCGGGTATGTTTTAAGAGAGCCAGAAGAGCAATCTGACTGATGTCCCTTCGTCATCGGCTGACATTGATATATACAGGATTGCTGAGCGGCGTTGTTTTGCTGCTCAGCATTGTTGTTTATGCTTTGGTCAGTGTGGTTATGGTCAACCAGGTCGATGATCGGCTGGTGTTGACCTCCGAGCGGATCATTGGTGAACTGCAGGTTCTTCCAACGGATCAAATGGATTTCAGGTTAGACGCCTTTAATATTATTGAAGAAATTTATTTCCAGGTCTGGTCACGAGCCGGTCAACTTGTGATCCAATCAGAAAATCTTGAGGACCTGGATCAACCCCTTGATACTACAGCAATGGCCCAGGATAGTTCTGTTTTCCGCAATGTTGACTTTAATGAAAGGAACTTTCGGGTCTTAACCATCCCATTGACATTAGATGATGAAGCTTTTGGATTATTGCAGGTGGGTCTTGATCTGGTCGTCCTCAATCAAACCCAATCTTTATTGCAGATTGTATTCGTTATCTCAGCCCTTTTTGCCGTGATTGTGGCTGGCGTGGTTGGCTGGGTTGTGACAGGTCAAGCTTTAGAGCCATTGGAAATGATGGCTCGCATTACAAAACAGATCACCAGTACGGACGACCTTTCCCAAAGGATCCCGGTTCATGCGGACAGACATGATGAAATCGGTGCGTTGGTCCTGACGTTTAACCAAACACTGGTGCGCCTGGAACGATTATTTAATGCCCAGAGGCGTTTTCTGGCAGATGTGAGCCATGAGTTACGCACCCCACTTACGGTGATCAAGGGAAATGTCGGCCTGATGCGTATAACAAAAACCTATGACCACGAATCACTCAACAGCATTGAAGCTGAGGTAGATCGCCTGACACGATTGGTGCGGGATTTGCTGCTGATGGCTCAGGCTGAAACAGGAAAACTTCCCCTGATGGTTGAGCCGGTTGAAGTGGATGACCTTCTGTTTGAAGTCTATGAACAGATGGAAGTGCTATCCGAAGGGAAACACGATATCCGCATCGGTAATATCGAACCGGCTATTGTCACAGCCGATCGAGACCGGCTAAAGCAGGTGTTTTTAAATCTTGGGAGCAATGCGGTTAATTACACACCAGCAGGCGGGAAGATCATTTTGAGCCTTTATGTTCGGGAAAATTGGGTTCAGGTGATCGTCAGTGATGAGGGCCGCGGTATCCCTAAGGAAGAGCTTGGTCGCCTGTTCGAACGTTTTTACAGGGGAGATAAATCACGCTCACGTCATGAAGACACGGTGGGTTTTGGATTGGGTCTGCCTATTGCATACTGGATTGTCCGCAATCACGGGGGGCGCATTGATGTGGAAACAGCCGGCGATAAGGGAACGACTTTTTCAGTCTGGTTGCCAAAATCTCAGGCTGAAATACCGACCAGACCCATGGATAAAATCCGGAAAAACAGAAAAGCACAGGAAAAAAGGGATTAGCTAATTGAAAGCTGGGGTTAATCCGTCCCGTCAGGAATGGCTTATGAAAAATTACCCATCTCCTTCTGATTACTGGTCAGAAAAACAGGTGGTGGCCCATAACTTAACGCCGAGTTTAATGGGTTAGACAGGGTTTAATTTCACCCCCGAAGCCACTGCCAAGCTTGACCTTTACCTTCAAATCGGATAGACTCTTAAATCGCACTGAAATCGAATATGCCACTTTAAAAAGCCTTGCGTTTAGATTTGGGCTTTGGTATAATCGTGCAGTCTTAAGGCGTTTTGTACTTTAAAAGGCAGAGTTTGCCGATGTAGCTCAAAGGTAGAGCAATCGCCTTGTAAGTGATAGGTTATGGGTTCGATTCCCATCATCGGCTCAGGTTGCGCGTTTGCGATCGGGATAGTTTAAAACGAACGATCCCGGTCTCGAGCGAGTAACATCCTCGCTTGATCCAGGACGGTTACCCAAGTGGACAAAGGGGACTGACTGTAAATCAGTTGGCACAGGCCTTCGTTGGTTCGAATCCAACACCGTCCATTTCTGGCAGCCCTGGCTCCCAGTCGGATCGGCTGCCCTCATAGCTCAGTCGGTAGAGCGCATTCTTGGTAAGAATGAGGTCATGGGTTCAAATCCCATTGAGGGCTTTCTGCCGAACAATAATATTAAAAATAATTTAAGGACGAGGCTTATAGCTAAGGAGAAAGGAATTTATGGCCAAGGAGAAATTTGATCGCTCAAAGCCGCACCTCAACGTAGGAACCATGGGTCACATTGACCATGGGAAGACCACGCTGACCGCGGCGATCACCAAGGTACAGGGGATGAAGGGTTATTCTGATTTTCGTGCGTTTGACTCGATCGACAATGCGCCGGAGGAGAAAGAGCGGGGCATCACGATCAACATTTCGCACGTGGAATACCAGACGGATAACCGGCACTATGCGCATGTGGACATGCCCGGACACCGAGACT
>SKPR01000236.1 GCA_007119455.1 Candidatus Brevefilum sp.
AAAATGAAAGACCAAGTGGGATTCTGACCAAGATTGATATCTTAGATTTTATTACCCAGAGCATATAGCTTGAGGAGAAAAAAATAATTATGGAAATTGAAACAACATGCATCCATTCAGGCACAAAACCCGATCCAACCACTGGTGCAATCATGACTCCGATCTACCAGACATCCACTTATGTTCAGGACGGGGTTGGAAAACACCGTGGCTTTGAGTATTCGCGTACAGGCAACCCCACCCGAGCTGCCCTGGAAACATCTTTGGCAACATTAGAAAATGGTACATTTGGCCTGGCTTTTTCTTCCGGCATGGCAGCCACAGATACAATACTCCGCCTGCTTCAGCCAGGGGAGCACGTTTTGGCCGGGAATGATGTTTATGGTGGAACCTATCGACTTTTTGAGCAAGTTTTGCGCCCCTATGGCCTGGACTTCAGCTATGTGGACACATCAAACCTGGACAATGTCAAGAGAGGTCTGCACAACAAGACGCGGATGATCTGGCTGGAAACACCTACCAACCCGTATCTCAAGTTAACCGATATTTCTGCCATCGCTGAGCTTGCGAAAAATCATCCGAGCCAGCCACTGCTTGTGGTAGATAACACCTTTGCCACACCTTATTTACAAACCCCCCTATCAATGGGTGCTGATCTGGTGGTTCATTCAACCACCAAGTATATCGGCGGACATTCTGATTTAATCGGCGGCGCGATTGTGGGTGTTGGAAAACCCCTGCAAGAACGCTTGGCATTCTTACAAAATGCAGTGGGGGCGGTACCTGGTCCGATGGATTGTTTTCTGGCTCTCAGAGGAATTAAGACCCTGCATATCCGCATGGCGCGCCATTCTGAAAACGCTGAGGCCATCGCCAGCTTTCTCTCAAACCACCCTAAAATAGAGCAGATCTTTTATCCATTTCACCCATCGCATCCTCAGGTGGAGCTTGGCCGGAAACAGATGAAAGCAGGGGGTGGTATGGTGGCGTTCATCCACAGAGATGGCGAACAGGCCGCCCGACACATGGCTGAACATACCCGCATCTTTGCCCTGGCCGAATCGTTAGGTGGGGTTGAATCGCTGATCGAAATCCCTGCAGCGATGACACATGCCGCCACAGCCAATTCACCACTTGCTGTTAATCCTGGCCTGGTGCGGTTGTCCGTAGGCATCGAACATATTGATGACCTGCTGATCGATTTAAAGCAATCGTTGGACTAAGCCCGGTAACGGCAATCTACCGGGAATGGTGCTTTGTGAGCCTTGAAAACTTGCATTAAACCTGCTTGATAGTGGATAATATTGGTGATAATAATCTTTTTAAAATTTATCTTTTCAGGAATTGAACTATGACTGAAGCAATCACAACATCACAAAGAAAAACTTCATTTGGCGACTGGTTTGCTCAAAATTGGATTCTGGTTTTCATCGTTGTCTATGGCGTTTGGGTCTGGTCACCATTCTTAGCCCCTATCTTCATGCGACTTGGACTGGAAACGCCAGCCAATTTTGTGTACTGGATTTATTCATTTTTCTGTCATCAATTCGCAGAGCGATCTTATTTTTTGTTTGGCGAGAATATAAGCTACGCCTTATCGGAAATCCAATCTGCCGGGGTAACCGAGTTAACCCCGCTCAATCTTCGTCGGTTCATCGGAAACGAGACGATGGGATGGAAAGTGGCCTGGTCTGACAGGATGATTTCGTTCTATGGCGGAATCTGGCTTGTAACACTCCTTTTTTACACTATCCGTAATAAGATCAAAAAGTTGCCCATATGGGGATTTGTTTTATTCCTTCTTCCCATGTTTTTCGATGGAATAACGCACACCATCAGTGATTTCGCAGGGCCTGGCCAGGGCTTTCGCAGTTCCAATCTCTGGTTAGCAAGGTTGACGTCTTTTGCTTTTTCGAGATCCTTTTATGCAGGGGATATGCTCGGTTCATTCAACGCATGGATGCGGATCATCACAGGGTTACTGGCAGCAGTGGGTCTGGTCTGGTTCGGATTCTCATTTTTGTTTTCTTCCGATTCCGAGTAAAATATTTCAATGAAGACTATGCGAATTCTCCTGGCCGATGACCATGCCATTGTAAGGGCAGGAATCTCCCAGGTCCTTGAAGCAGAACATGATATCGAGGTTGTCGCTGAAGCAACAGATGGGGAAGAAGCCAAAGTGCTGCTGATGACCTCAAAACCGGATGTCGCAGTACTCGATATTCAAATGCCAATCGCAACTGGGATTGAAGTAACCCGCTGGGCGAGATCAAATAATATTGACTGCGGTATTTTAATCCTGACCGCTTATGATGACGATCCATATGTTATGGCGGTTCTGCATGCTGGCGCTAACGGATTTATTCTCAAAACAGCTGACCCTGATGAGATTGTACAGGCCGTGAGAGATGTTTACCAAGGAAAATCGGTCCTGGATCAGGCTGTGACCGAGAAGGTCATGGGCCAACTGATCGGAAAAACCCGTGTACAGGCCCCCGAGCAACTAACAGACCGTGAAATGGAAGTCCTACAGTTGGTGGCCAAAGGCTTCACAAACAAAGCAATCGGTGTTCAATTGGGTATCAGCGATCGCACCGTACAGGGTCACCTCTCACATATTTATAACAAATTAGCCGTTGGAAGCCGGACAGAGGCCGTTATGCGGGCAGTTAACCTCGGATGGATTTCCCAGAATACCGACCCAAGACCCGATTAATCACTCATGGACTCGAATCATCACAAAAAATTCAACTTCAGAACACTCTTGAGTGGTTCCACCCTGCAATTACTGGCCGTCATCATCCTGCCATTAGCATTATTGATTTTATTGATCGTTTTCAGCAGTGTAGGGTTGCACCAGAGTGCCATGCGGGATATGGTCATTGAGAGAGACGAGATTGCCATCAGCGTCGTCGCTGGCGCGATTGAGTCTGAGATCAATCACCGATTAATGTCCATAACAAACTGGATATCATTGATTCACAGTAGTGCATTCGAACAAGCTGAAGTCACCGAGTCAACACTATTTAATACTTCATTCTTTAACCTGGGAACGGCCATTATCTCTTCTGAAGAAGAACTGGTCACGACAAATGCACAGGAAATTTTCAGATCATTAATAGAAAACCAGGAATTGTCAATTCAAGACATCTCCGCCGAAGGGACAGTGCGGGATGTCACCATCAATGGACAACCGGCATTATTATTCGGGGCTGCATCACATGACAACCAATTTTATATTGCCGGTATTATTACCGTGGAAGAGCTTTCTCAGGACATCATCCAAAAGGCGCGACCCCCAGAGAGTGAAACGCACATATACATTATCAATCAGAACAATGAGATCCTGTTCTCATTGAATGCAATCTCTCAAAACAATCAATCAAATGTTAACCTCGATGCCAGCAGCGTCTTTGAACAAAACCGTATGAACGTAATTGATCGTCTTCGACTGGACATGATTGTCACTCAAAGCCAGGTTCCATCCACCAGTTGGACAGTGGTGATGGAAGAACCCTGGGAGGCGCTCGCTTCTCCTTTATTGGAAACGACCCGAATTGCTCCGCTTGCTTTGGTTCCACTTCTCTTGATTGCCCTGGCCGGGGTATGGTTTGCATCCCGACAAATTGTACAACCGCTGCAAACACTCGAAAAGAAATCCGCTTTACTCGCATCCGGTGATTTCAGTGAAATTGAGGAGCCTGTTGGCGGTATCGCAGAAATTCGCAATTTGCAGAGCCAATTAAGTTCTATGGCGCATAAAGTAGAAACAGCTCAACGAAGTTTACATGATTATATCGGTGCCATCACAGATGCCCAGGAGGAAGAACGCCGCCGCTTATCACGTGATCTGCACGATGATACCTTACAGTCCATGATCGCTCTGAAGCAACGAATGATGTTCATCAAGCAGTCCGTGGACGATGAAGAAACGCAAAGCGCGTTATCAGAGCTGCTATCCATTACTGAGCAAACCTATGAGAACCTGCGCCGGGTAACGCGAG
>SKPR01000072.1 GCA_007119455.1 Candidatus Brevefilum sp.
AAGGAAAATCCCGACTGCTGAATAAATCAGGATATGTAGTGATGAATGGAAAAACTTTTGGAAAGTTTTCATTATTGTGATGTCTGGAAAAGTATTTTTTGAAAATCTGGTTCCATGGGGAAGATCGCAGATCGTAAAGGGTTATAAAAAGTGTCTTCAACAGCCAGTAACGCATCAACATCGCTGTTAAGTGCCGTGCTCATCATGCCAAGACCAGTGGAGTCTGTGCCAAGGTTCAAAAAAGCTTCTTTAAGGCGAAAGCGAATGTGAGCCGGCAGTGCAGGTGATACAGACAGGTTGATATTTGGAATGATTCCTTCTGTCTGCCAGATAACGACCAGATCATCCTGGGCTTCAGGGATATTGTTGAGGATATCACTTGAGCTGAGAGGGTCACCAATCAGCGCATAGCTGACACCGAAATCACAGATGCCTTGAATATAGAGTGCTCTGACCATAGCATTATAGCTGTAAGTAAACACAGGATCAAGCGTGGGTGTACTGGCGTTAAATAATAGGCCTAAAGGTACGAGGTGTCCGGGAAGTGCGTTGGGCTCAATCAAACAGGGTCGGGTTCCGGAAAATTGTTGTAGGGCCTGGAGGGGATCACCAAAAGTTTCACCTGACTCGGGGTCAAAATATGGTAGAAAACCCCTTTCCTGGTTGGCCATAAATTGGACACCATAGGCGAACACACCCAGATGATTGGTTACCAGCATGACCTGAGCAGCACCTTCCAGGTTGAGAAATAGATATTCGATGGGTTTCAACCAGAATAAATCAAGCTCGAGGTTGAGGATGGCAGAAGAAAGCGTTTCAAAATCCGGGTAAAAAAAACTTTCAACAGCATAGCCTGTTAATGTGCTGATCTTATAGGCAATATCTTCTGCTGCATCCTGACTCTGTTGATTTTCTCCATTCAGAATAAAGCCAATTTTGATGGGATTCCCTTCTGTTCCAATCGGTGATGGTGTGGGTGTGGAAGTTGGCCGTGGCGTGGGGGTTAGATCGGCTATCGGTGTTTCTTCAACCAGGACTGTGGGTGTCAGGGTAGCTGATTCAGTCAGAGTGTTCTGTTCAGGTATACATGAAGAAAATATCCCTGTCAAAATGATTATGGCCAACACCGCTTGCCATTTATACCGAAAGTTGGTGGTCCGTGCGTACATATTTAAACTAAATCCGTTCAGTCCATGTTGGGTTTGCATATTTTTCTTGCATCAATTGGCCTGCGCGGTCTTTTTCAATTTCAGACAGATTGCCATTGATCAATTTCAGGTTGAGCGTTTTCTCAAATGCTTCCTGAAAGGCTGAACTCGCCGCTTGCCAGGTTGGTCTTTTATCTAAGACATCTTCCAGGGTCGTAGCATGGGCTAGAAGTTCTTGCTTTGCCTTTCCTCGATGTGCTTCTTCAGAAAACCTGAGCGCATGTACGATCCTAGAAAGATCACCGCCAAGGGGTAAAGTGCCATGTTGTAGGATTCCTTCTTTTCGCCGCGCCTGGGCCGAGCCGATTAATTTTCTGCCGTTAACTGTGATTTCATATTTGGACGGCACCTCAAAACATACGGGATTGGGTGCATCTGGCTTTTTCCGACTGTGGTCCTTATTTGCCTGGGGTTGCAGCCCCAGTATTTCTAATGCGGCTATGAGCGCTTTTGAAAGTCGCAGGTAGCTTTCCAATACACCACCTTTTAGCCTGGGTTCGAAATCGGGTCCTGTCACGGAGTATGTCAACTCATCGGTATGAAGGATCGCACGACCACCTGTCGGCCGCCGGACAACGTCCCATCCGTAGGATGATAGAGCCTGTGTGTCCACGTCGCTGAAAGGTTGTGCCAGCCCCAGTGAAAGGCATGGCGGTTCCCAGGCATATAATCTGAGGGTCGGGGGAGAATCACCAGTAAAAACTGATTCGAGAATAGCTTCGTCGACGGCCATATTCCAGGCCCCATTGGCTGGTGTATGTTCGATCACTCGCCATGTTGTTAATTCATAATCCATATTGTTTGACCTTGATTCAAAGTTGTGCCTTATTTTATCGCATTCCAGGCTTAATGGGGCAGTGATCATGAAAAAACCGGTTTCGAGATGAGTTAATATTATATCTTTGTTAATCTGTTGGCCTTCACGGTGAGATTCTGTATACTTAAATAAAGGAGTTCTGATGCAACAGAATAAAATATATCGCATACCCAGTTTAGGAAAATTAGGCGGAGTCTGTGTAGGGCTGGGTCAATTCTTTTCAATTGATCCGGCATTAATCCGTGTGATGTTTGTCTTGCTCTCCTTCGCCGGGTTTTTAGGCATTCTGGTCTATATTTTCCTGTGGTTGATCTTGCCGATCAAACCAGCCAGAGCCACCGTTGAGATCGAAACTGCGATGTGGGTCGACAACTGAACAAATCAACGCTAACCCAAATCGCAATGTCGGCGCGGCCATCAGGTCGCGTTTTTATTTTGCAGCAGTGAGGCCTTGTAGTATAATTCCCTGTGGAGGTGAAATGCCGACAAATCCGACCAGAGATAGAATAAATCCTGAAAAAATTGACACAACGCCAGTTCGGAGGCCGAACTGGATTAAAGTCCGGGCGCCCAGCGGAGAAAATTATCAGAACCTGCAGAATCTGATGCGCAAGAAATCTTTGCATACGGTGTGTGAAGAAGCCGGTTGCCCGAATATGGGAGAATGCTGGGGAAGTGGCACAGCCACATTTTTGATGTTAGGCGATGTCTGCACAAGAACATGTGGCTTTTGTGATGTAAAGCACGGAAGGCCAGAACCCATGGACTGGCATGAACCGGAGCGGGTAGCACAGGCTGTCAGAAAGATGGCCCTCAACCACGCCGTTATCACAAGCGTCAACCGGGATGAACGTCGTGATGGGGGTGCTCCGATATTTGCGATGGTCATCCGGCGTATCCGTCAGCTGCTTCCCGGTTGTTCGATCGAAGTGTTGATCCCTGATTTCAAAGGCAGTCTTGAGGCCTTAAGAATTGTCATGTCTGCCAGACCCGAAATTCTTAACCACAATGTGGAAACTGTTCCACGCTTGTTCAAAAAGGTTCAGCCACAAGACCGTTATGAATGGTCCGAAGCCATCCTCTCGAATGCGAAAAAAATCGAGTCAGATGTTTTGACTAAGTCCGGTATTATGGTTGGTCTGGGTGAAACTTTTGAAGAAGTGCAAGAAACAATGCGTGATTTACGGGATTGGGATGTGGACATCCTGACAATCGGGCAATATCTGCAACCCAGTCGAAAGCACCTTCCAATCCATAGGTATTATGAGCCGGAAGAGTTTGAGGCTTTACACACCTATGGGTTAGCGTTGGGATTTAAATGGGTTGAAAGTTCTCCCCTGGTTCGTTCTTCATATCATGCCGGTGAACAGGTCAGGGCACTTTCTGCCGTTCACCGAAAACTTTATCAGTAAATTGGCATGACCCAAAGTGATCTGGACAAGACGTCAATTTTTGGACGTCTTGTTTTATTTTGACGTAAAAAATCATAGGGCTATCAGTAATATGCTAAAATAAGCATATCAGGTAAGGAGAAAATACCATGGATATCAGGAACATCAAAATTGAAAAACCAGAAGAGATCAACTTTGTTCTGGGACAATCCCATTTTATTAAAACGGTAGAAGACATTTATGAAGCCCTTGTGTCGAGCGTGCCAGGGATAAAGTTCGGGCTGGCGTTCTGTGAAGCATCCGGTAAGTGCTTGGTAAGATGGACGGGAACTGACGAAGACCTGATCGAACTGGCCAGGAAGAACGCCTGCGAGATCGGTGCCGGCCATGCCTTCATCTTGTTTCTGGGTGAGGGGTTTTTTCCGATCAATGTCCTTAACCAAATAAAGGCTATTCCCGAAGTCTGTCACATATTTTGTGCGACGGCCAACCCGACCAATGTGGTCGTACTGGATGTCGGAGAAGGACGAGCGATCCTCGGTGTGGCCGATGGCAAACGTCC
>SKPR01000159.1 GCA_007119455.1 Candidatus Brevefilum sp.
GAAAATGCCCAGACCACCTTCACATGCCTGCCCGAGGGCATTAAAAAATGGGGCCCGGTAAATGGGTAGGACCCGTTGTACCAGGCCGACTCTGCGACTGAAGGGCCTCATCGCACCTCCAAGGCTGCCAGGTAACCTTCAACCATCTGATCCAAACTGAAAGCACCCTCAGCCTGCAATCGGGCATTCATGCGGTAGGTCGCATTCTCATGAAAAATCTTCAGACAGGCCCTGGCCAGCGGCTCAATCTGGGGATCTTTCAGTTGCCAGTGATCCGCACCATAGGGGACGACCTCCCCGGCCCCGGCCTGGACCAGTTCAGCCAACGCACCGGTATCATAAGCCAGCACGGGCAATCCGCAGGCCAATGCTTCGATCACGCTGTTAGGGCAGGCGGCATTCAGATCGGTGCTGAACAGCACATGGGCTGAGCGGTCGATGGCGGGAATATCCTGGCGGGGCACGACACCGTGCCAGTTGATCAGAAGATCACCAGCCAGGGAGGCGACTTCAGCTTTGATCGGTTCGCTGACCTCACCCACAATCATTAATTCCAGCGGTTTATCCAGGGCGTTTTTCACGGCCAAAGCCAATTTGACCGCTGTCTCCAGGCCGCGGGCATAAGCCCCGGTCAGGTGGCCTTCGACCAGCAGGATCCGGTAACGGTCATCCGGCGGCGTTTCCGAACCATTGGGTGTGTAGCGAGCCAAATCCACACCGTTGTAGACGATGTCTGAGGGCAGGTCTCTCTCGCCGTAAACACGGTTCCACCAGGTCTGGCTGAACTCGCTCTGGTAAACGATCCGGTCGGCAATAAATCTGCGGATCAGGGCCAGGATGTGGTTATTGATTTCTGCCCGCAGATGTTCACGGATTGGGGCAGGTGTCACTTTATGCATCCAGTTCATCCCGTTTAACCGCTGAACGACCAATGCCCCGCGCTTTTTTGCCCGCCAGAGTTGCGCCAGGTGGCGTGTCCCGCCGATCACCAGTACAGCGGCAATTTCGCTCTGCGATAGGTCAAAGGTATATGGGATATCCCTTTCAGTCAGGCCTTGAATGAGTTTCGCCTGGAAGGAAACCATGCCCCCCAATCCGCGCAATCTGGGCACCAGGCAGATGGGTTTGTTCATTGCCTGTCTCCACCAGAGCGGGGGCGTGGGCCGATCTTCCGGGCGGGTGACCCGGCCCAGATCTCATCCTCACCGGTGGATTGTAGCAGGACGGCATTGGCCCCGACCACAGTCCCTCGACCAACCTTCAGTGTGCCCGTTTTGCACAGCACCTTGCACCCGGGCGAGAGGATCACATCATCTCCAATTTCGATGGCTTCAAATTCTGAGTCCTCGCTGGGCAGGTAAATGTCTGCCCGTCCCACAGTTACCCCCTGGTAAACATGCACGCCGGCGCCAATCCGGGCTTTGCTATGGATTACCACCCCATGGCCGCCGTGTTCCAGGATAAAATCTGGCCCGATCTCCACGGAAACCGGAATTTCTGACCCAAGCAGCTTGAGGAGGTAATAAAAAAGCTTGCCCAGTACTGGCATTTGGCGGGCATAAACCAATCGGGTATAAAAATCTTTTCTTGCCATGGGTTTTACTCCCCTGCTGCCAGAAGCGCAGCGACGATGCGTTCAGCCGCATGCCCGTCGCCGTAGGGGTTGATCGCACCGGCCATGGCTGCGTGTGCTTTCGGATCATCCAAAAGGTACATTGCCTCTGTTACAATCTGGTCCGGGTCCGTCCCCACCAGCTTGAGAGTGCCTGCCGCGACGCCTTCCTGCCGTTCTGTACGTTCCCGCAGCACCAGTGTGGGCACACCCAGAGAAGGGGCTTCCTCCTGGATGCCGCCCGAATCGGTCAGGATTAAGGTGGCATGGCGCATCAGGTGTACCAGGGGCAGGTAATCCAGCGGCGGGAGCAGGTGTATGTTTTCGACCCCCGAAAGGATTTCATTGACAGGTTCCTGGATATTTGGGTTCAGGTGGACGGGGTAAATGATGCTGATCTCATCCTGATAGACTTGTGCCAGCTGTTTAAGCGCCTGGCAGATCTGCCGGATGGGCTGACCGAAATTTTCCCGGCGATGGGCCGTCACCAGGACCAACCGGCGCTGTCCGGATGTTACACCTGCTTCTTCCAGCAGGGACACAGCCTGGCTTGGCAGGGGTTGTTGACTGATGATCTGCAGCGCATCAATGGCCGGGTTGCCCGTAATTTTTATGGCCTGGTCGGGAATGCCCTCGCGGATTAAATTCTGGTGGTTGTTCCTGGTTGGGGCAAAATGAAGGTCTGCGACGACCCCGGCAATCCGTCGGTTGATCTCTTCAGGAAAGGGTTGCCATTTGTCATGGGTGCGCAGGCCGGCCTCAACATGGCCAATTTTTATCTGGTGGTAATAGCCGAGGATAGCAGCAGCCATTACAGTGGTGGTGTCACCCTGAATCAGCAACCAGTCGGGTTTGAAATTTGCCAGAACAGGGTCAAGGTCTGAAAAAATTCGGGCGGTCAATTGGGCCAGGCTCTGGTCGTGGGTCATCAGATCGAGATCAATATCCGGCTGGATTTGGAAGGCACTCAGTACCTGGTCTAACATCTCCCGGTGTTGGGCAGTCACACATACACAGGTTTCGATTTTGTCAGCCTGGTTTTGCAAGGCTTTGATCACGGGTGCCATTTTGACCGCTTCAGGCCGGGTGCCGAAGATCACTATGACGCGTAATTTATCATCCATGCGGCTAATTATACTTTAAGCTGTGAGGGGTTAATTGATTGTCCGAAAGCGTTAGCAAAGTGAAAGAATTTTGGTTGTTTTGCCAGGGCGCTCGCAAAGTCATTCATTTTAATTAAATCAATTATAGGCGTGTTCTAATCACCTCATCTTGCCCCCACCAACAGACGGTGCGGGTTCCGCTTTGCTCCAGCAGCTTTGCGCCACCTTCTCCTCAAGGCGAAGGCTTTTAAAAACATCTATTAAAGGGCGGATCTCAATGTTTTGCTAAATTGAGTGATATCATCCATCGTTTTCGCCAACATTACGATTACCCTGTTATTGGACCAAATCTCAATCAATATCTGACTCGCTTATGCTATACTTTTAACCATGCAAAGCACTTATTGGTCGGATTGGAAGAGCCGTCTGGCGCGCTGGGGATTGAGATCAACGGCCTGTGTTGTATTGGATCACACCGCACCTCTAATTCCCTTTGCAGCCCAGATTATGCTGATTGGATGGCCAGTCGTCAGGGGCTTCTCCCTGGAAAAGCAGTATGGTGCTTTGATTGCAACCCTCGAAGATGATCAACAACGCCAACAATTTCGTGCCTATCTACAGGAGCCCGGGCCATGACTTGGTCCATGCTTGGGTGGATCTTGATCTGCCTGGCAGGGTTGGGGTTGTTTGTATTTCACTATCTCATCCAGGATCGGATTAAGTACACGGTGCGGAGGTCGCCCCCTGTGGAAGGTTTATCACGAGCCTGGGTGTCAGCCATCGAACGCGGCCAATCTCGGCAGGTGGTCCTTGGAGATCAATTTTGGTCCCGTGGATATCCACTCCTGGGCCTGCATGCCCTCAGTTTGGTTAAGCACTTGATTGGCCCTGAGACGGCGATTGATGGACGGCAGGCTTTTTATGGGGGTGATGGGAGTCTGGTTGTTTTTGCCCGACAAATTGTAGAAGACCGGTATCAGGGTGGTTTTACGCCTGCCCTGGTTGAGCCGGGCATTGGGGTGATACTGGCCGGCCCCGACCGTTTTGGATTCACAGCCGGGTTTCTACCGGAATTATCCGGCCAGCGGATGGGAATCCTGGCCCTCAGCGGTAACTATGGGCCGGAGTCGTCCATTTGGTCTGTTGCTGCCAAAGCCCGGGGCAGTCATGTTTTCAGCGCAGCCGGGACCCTCTCCGTACAGGCCGCGCTCTTTTCCTATGTGAATGACCTTTTAATTGGTGAAGAAATTTTCTCACTGCC
>SKPR01000161.1 GCA_007119455.1 Candidatus Brevefilum sp.
GGGGGGGGGGGCGGGGGGGGGGGGATCAATATCCCCTCCACACCACAACCCGACACATTTAACGGGTTTCAATTTGTACGCCCTGATACACAACGGGCTATCGAAGAATTCTTCAGGACCCTGGGCCAGATACCCCCGTGGGTCTGGGTTCTGCTGGTCTTTATGCTTTTCGTGGTCGGCGTAATCATGTGGTTTGTTTTTTTGTTATTGGGAACTTTTGGTATCGCTGGTGTGATCAAGGGTACCAGCATGGCAGATCAGGCACTGCCTGATGCCAAACCCATATCTTTTAATGCGATCTTCAAAGGGGTTAAACCTCAGTACCTCAAAGTTTTCTTGCTCTACCTGGGCTGGCGGATTCTTGAGTTTTTGTTAGGAATCTTCCTGATCATCCCGATTATCATCCTGGCCGCTTGCACTTGCGGCATCTTTGCTCTGCTCCTGGTCCCCATTGGCTGGTTTATCGGGCTGATATTGAATTTCACAACCATTGCTATTATCGAAGAAGAACAGGGTATCTTCGAAAGCATTGGGCGCGCCTGGCGGGTGATCATTCGTAACCTGGGCAATGTTCTGCTGATGTTCCTGATTCTGGGGATCGGGCAGTTGATCATCGGTTTGATCATTGGGTTGCCTTTAATCATCGTACCTGTACCGATAATAGCCAATCTGGTGATATCTGGCGTTCGCACAATCGCGGTTGGACTGATCCTATCCATCCTGTTACTTATGGTATTCATGCCTGTGGTGATATTCCTGTCTGGTGTCTTGAGGGCCTTTATTCTCGCCAGCTGGACTCTCACATATCGACGGCTGACCGGAGATGCCATGGTTGAGCCGACCGTTATTTCGGAGGTTAGTTAAACGGATCAAGCCTAAAACGTAGTATAAGTTTGCTTGCTACGATAAAAAATTTGCGCTTTTGACGGATCAGGGGCATTCATATGCCCCTGATTTTTCACACACATGAAACAGCTTCTGACAATTATTCAAATCATAGCAGCCCTTTACTTTTTGTTTTCCCCTCAGCCTGTCTACGGACAGGGGAACGATGATCTGCTGGTTGAATCTCCGGATATATCAGCTTTTCCTGTCGTCTCTGTTCGGGTAAAACCACAGACGATCTCAGCCTTTGGATCCGAAGCATGGTCGGCTGATCAGGTAACCGTGATCGAAAATGGGCAAAAGCGTTCCCTGGTTTCATTGGAACAGCATATTACTGGCATAAATTTTTCCGTCGCAATCAATGGCAGCCGTGAACTTGACCTGCGGGATGCTGCTGGGGTTTCTCCTTATCAAAAACTGGCTGGGACATTATCTGATTGGGCGCAGGATCGGAGGTCAAAAAACCAGGATGCCTGGTCAATTTTTACGGATGAAGGCTCCATTATCCTTAATTCATCTGATCCAATCACCTGGGCAAACCATTTAAATTCTTATCAACCGGACTTTCGATTAATGCAATCGACCTTAACAAGCCTTGAACAGGCTATCCGGAATGCGCAGGACCGGGTTGTGCCCTTCGGTGTGGATCATGTGGTGCTTTTTATTACGACAGCACCTTTCTCAGAACAGATCGTTGAAATCAATAACCTGGCTGAAGCCGCACATTCAGCGGGCGTGCGAGTCAATGTCTGGATGGTGGATGACCCATTCTATTTAACACACGCACGAGGCCTTTCTTTGGTCAACCTGGTCGAACGTACCGGGGGACGATTTTTCCATTATTTCGAGGGCGCAGAACTTCCGAACCCTGAAGTATATGTCGAGAACCAGGGTGTGTTTTACACATTGAAATATGAATCGGGCATTCGAGAATCAGGGACTTTTCCCCTGGCTGTCAATGTTGAACTGGCAGAAGGTGAGGTTTATGGTCAGAGCCAACCTTTTTATCTGGATCTACAGCCACCTAAGCCAATCCTAATTGACCCGCCTGCCAGCCTTACGCCTCAGAGGAACGCCGACCTTAATGATAAGTTGGTGGCTGAGCCTTCCTCAGATAAGTACACTGTGGAAATCATGATTGTCTTTCCCGATGGCCAGGTCAGGGAGATCGTTGCCAGTCGTTTGTTTATTAATGGGGAACTGGAAGACGAACAGCGGAATGCACCGTTTGAAACATTAACCTGGAATATTGGTTTGATAGAGGAGAGCGGTATCTATACCATCCAGGTGTTGGTCGAAGATGAGTTGGGTTTATCCGATCAAACCATTATCACACCGGTAGAAGTGATCATTCAACAGCCTGCTCCTTTGACGGAACTGTCTGTTGTTCAAACCGGTTGGACGATCATTCTGATAATCTTTGCAGCCGCACTAATTCTGTTTTTGGTGTGGTTAATTTATCGCTTCTGGCAGGGTAATGGGGGCAACCAGGTCCGCAGTTTTCTCTCAGGCGTAAAAACCAAATCATCAGAAATTTCGGTTATAGACCCCGAATCGGATCAAATAATTCAGGCCAGTTTATTGCCATTAGGCCTTTATGATCCATTAGTCGCCGATGGAGTCGTCCAAATTACGCGCAAAAAGGTAAAATTGGGTAATGATCCGAGAAAAGCTGACCTGGTGATTGACCAACCTGGTCTTTCCGGGTTACAGGCCAGCATCCAAATCAATCATGGACAATTCTGGATCAGCGATTTAGGTTCTGAAAATGGCACCTGGTTGAATGGATCCCTGGTTGGCACAAAACCTGTAAAGGTTAAACCCGGTGATTTGATCCATTTTGGTGCCACAGGATACAGGTTTACATTGATCGACCCAACTTCACCACCGGTACCGGCCGTTTCGACATACGAATCCATTTTATGATAAAGAATGATGAAGCTCATCTGAATATTGCCGCCATCAGCCATCCTGGTGCAGCCGGGAAAAAGAACGAAGACCGTCACAAGGTCACGGCATTCCATGCCGGGGGAGAGGAGAGAACACCCACTGTCCTGGCCGTCCTATGCGATGGCGTTGGAGGGCACCGTGCAGGCGAAATTGCTGCTGAAATGGGCGTTTCGATTATCACCGAAGTTATCATCGCTGGCGATTCCAGCCAGCCCTTGAAAACAATGCAAAAGGCTATTGTCCAGGCCAGCAATGCCATCTATGGGGCTTCTAAATCAGATCAGGGGCGAAAGGGTATGGGGGCAACCTGTGCCTGTGCCTGGGTGATTGGCCATCGACTCTACACAGCCAATTTGGGGGATTCTCGTATTTACCTTCTGCGAAAAGGTCATATCGTCCAACTCACGACGGACCATACCTGGATGCAGGAGGCTCTGGACGCCGGGGTGATCCATTCGCTGCAACCTGATAACCATCCCAATGCCCATGTCATCCGGCGATATTTGGGATCGAAAAAACCGCCCAAACCGGATTTCAGGCTATGGTATTTTGAAGGAGAACATGATGAGGACGCCCTCAATAACCAGGGGTTGCCATTAGAGCCTGGTGATCGGTTGCTCTTATGCAGCGATGGCCTTACAGACCTTGTTTCGGATGAGGAGATTCGGTCTATCGTCCAGGAGGGAACCTTTGACCTTGTCCCGGAAACACTATTGAGCCTGGCTAATGATCGTGGTGGGCATGATAATACAACAATTCTCTTACTCGAAGTCCCTGGTAAAGGGGTTCAGCAGGTCCCCACACCTCGTAAACGCAGGTGGTTTGCAGGTTGTCTTATCGCCGGGATATTTCTGCTTCTTTTGGTTCTGGCCGTTTACTTTGGAATCCAAAGGTGGTCGTCAGATATTAATCAACCCACGGATATACCAACTGTCGTGACTGAGCCCCCCCTGATTGAATTGTTCCTGACTGAAGATGTGCCAATAACGCCGACCATGACCCAAACAGCAACTTTAGAAATGTTGGCTCCCAGGCCAACGAGAACGCCGTGGCCGACGCACACATCAGCGCCATGATGGAGAAGGGTAATAAATCCGTGCTTATCA
>SKPR01000062.1 GCA_007119455.1 Candidatus Brevefilum sp.
AATATTATCAAGAAGGAAAGAGCCAGGCGGAAATCGGTTCGCAATTGGGAATATCCCATTCAACAGTTTCACGGATGATTCGTGAAGCGCATGAAAAGGATATTGTCGAAGTCATCGTTCGCTTTCCCCTCAAAAAAATTCCTCATCTAGCAAACATAATAAAAAAGGAATTTGGTTTAAAAGAAGCCATTGTCATCTCCAGTTCTGGTAAAAAACACCGGGGTCTTGCTGAGAGCCTTGGACAGCTGGCAGCACCGGTTGTCGAAGCCCACCTGAAGGATGGTATGTGGTTTGGCCTTGGTTCTGGCCGGTCAGTTGCTGCGACCGTCCGTCATATCAGGGTCAGGGAGCCGCAGGATGTGCGTGTGGTTCGCTTACAGGGGATGGGTGCTGATGAATTTAATACTGGAACAGACCTGGGCCAGATCCTGGCTTTCCAACTGGGCAGTACCTCGATTGTCATTCCGGCGCCCTGGGTTATGGGGAGTGCCAGGGCTTGTGACATGGTAATGAAAGAACAAAGTGTTTCCGAAGCGCTCGAGATGGCAGAAAATGTTGATCTGGCACTGGTCGGTTTGGGCGGGATGGATTCAGGCGCAACTATTCTACCTGAACATTACTTAATCACCCCCGATGAGGTTGAAGAACTTAAATCGGCAGGTGCTGTAGGAGAGATTTGTGGGAAATTTATCAACAGCAATGGTGAAGTTGTTGCTGCGGCCTTCAATCAACGTACAGTTTCGATCGAAGTTACAAAACTATCCCAAATAAATACAGTCATTGGTGTGGCAGGGGGTCGAGCAAAAGCAAGCGTGATTCTGGCTGCCATTCGTGGCGGATTGATCAATGTGCTTGTGACCGATTCCGATGCTGTTGAATCTATGCTTGAAATGGTTGGTACAAACACTCAGATCCCCTCATAATTCATGTGTGAAACCCAATAAATCAACCAAAGATTATCCAATCTGTCCCCACACTTACCATTTAATTGCCCAGATGCTAGAATCAGCTTACCCTGACTGATCTTCCAGCGGAGTTTTTTATGGCATTTTTTAAGCGATTGATCAAAAATTTTCCTGAGGACTGGCTTACACGTGGCCTGTTGGTCTTCTTGCTCGTTCTGGCGGTAACTGGCGCCTTTTTTACCGCTGGATTGGCCCGTAATCTGGCTGCCTCAACAACGGCAATATCTTTACCGGGTGACCCGGTCTTACCTTCCCAGGATGATGATTGGGAAGACCCTGATGGTTTGGGTCAGAATGGCGGAAGACCTGGACAGCTGACCGCAAATTTGCCTGACCCGGATCCCTGGGACGGAAAAAGCCGGATAAACATCCTGGTGCTCGGGTTGGATTTACGTGATGGTGAGACGCTTGAGGATGATGCCCCTCTTTCTGATGCGATGATTTTGCTCACCATGGATCCCCTGAATGATACAGCAGCGGGAATTGCCATTCCTCGGGATATGTGGGTTCCCATACCCGGGTTTGGCCATCATAAGATCAATACAGCTTTTCGTTTGGGTGAACTCTACAACATCCCCGGGGGTGGGCCTGCACTGGCATCACAAACCGTGGAAGAATTCCTTGGGGTACCCATTCACTTTTTCGTTCAACTTGACTTTCAGGCCTTTGTGGATTTTATCGACCACATTGGCGGCCTGAAAATGACTTTCGATGAGCCGATCACCCTCGATCGCCGGGGCCGGTGGAATAAGGTCACTCTGGAACCCGGTACATATGCACTGCCTGGCGAATATATCCTGGCGTATGCCAGGGACCGCTCTACCGAGGGTCATGACTTTGATCGCTCTGGCCGGCAGTTAGAGGTGATCATGCTCATCCGCCAGCGTATTTTGGAATTTGACCAGTTGCCTAACCTGGTGATGAATGCCCCGGCTATTTACCAGGATTTATCTGCCGGCATCCGCACCAATCTGGGATTGAACCAGATCGTCCAGCTCGCCTGGCGGGCAAGGGAGATCCCGCGTGAGAATATCGACATGGTGGTGATCGGGCCCAATCATGTGTCCATGGGTAAATCACCGGATGGATTGGATATCCTCAGGCCCATCCCGGATCAAATCCGTCTGCTGCGAGATGAAACATTGTACGCTGGGGGTGCCCTGGGGCCGATGGCAGAAGGTGACATGGCGGATATTCTGGCTGAGGAAGCACCCTCTATTACTGTTTTGAATGGCAGTTATCAGGCGGGCCTGGCAGAGGCGACAGCCGATTGGTTGCGCGGGATGGGCTTTGATGTGGTTTCAACGGGTAATGCCCAGGCTGCCGCTGTTTCTGAAGTCACAGTCCGCGGTTCAGCATCGTATGGATTACGCTGGCTTGATTCACAATTTGGATTGAGAGCCGGCCAGATCAGACACGATTTTGACCCGCAAGCTGAGGTAGATCTGGTCCTGGTTTTGGGTGATGATTGGGCCAGGGATAACCCGCTGCCATAGTTGATAGAATCCGAAAAATGTTTTTATTCGTAGATCTGATTTTTATGTTTTGGTCATCAATCATCAAAAATCCGTAGTAATGTGTATTTCCGGTTATGAAAAATAAACGGCTGAAAAAATTTTTACTGGTATTTTTAATGACCTTTGCGGTCGTGGCCCTTATGATGGCAGTGTATTTCCTGCCGCCCGTGCATGCACGTTTGTCCTGGCGGGTGAGGGGCCTTCGCTCACGTATCTTCTACTTCTTCAACCCGCCCGGTGAAGCCGTCTTTACACCGGGTCAGCGTGAGGAAATGGACGCGATCGTTACCCTGACCCAGTTGGCCATGGCATCAGAACCAACAGAAACCCCGCTACCCACCATCACGCCCACAGATCAGGTTGCCCCAACACCGACATTGACGCTGACTCCGACACCAACGTCAACCCCCATCCCGGATGCGTTCAGCCTGAGTGGTGTGGTTCACGAATATCAACAGGAGAATAATTGCGGTCCGGCCACCCTGTCCATGGCCCTTTCCTTCTGGGGCTGGGAAGGTAATCAAAGAGTCACCCAGCGCATCCTCCGTCCGCACCGCAATGACCGCAATGTGATGCCCTACGAGATGGTCAACTATGTCCGTCATCACACTGACCTGGATGCGCTCATGCGTTGGGGCGGTGATGTTGAGATTGTCAAACAATTTATTGCTGCAGGCTTCCCGGTTATCATCGAGCGGGATATGGGTGATGTTCGCCCAAATGAAGATTGGACAGGCCATTATGGCGTGGTCACAGGTTATGACGACGGCCGGGGGCGGTTTATTCTTCAGGATTCCTATGTCACATCGAATTACCCCCTTCCTTACGAAGATATTACACGCTATTGGCGGGCTTTCAATTATGTTTACATCGTGATCTTCCCGCCGGAAAGGCAGCCTGAAGTGATGGCGATCCTCGGCCCCCACGCAGATGAAGCATACAATCATCAGCATGCTGCCAGCAAAGCCCAGGCTGAAATCCCCCACCTGGAGGGGCGCGATCTGTTCTTTGCCTGGTATAACTATGGCACCAGCCTGGTCAACCAGGGTGATTTTTTTGGTGCAGCCCAGGCTTATGATCATGCTTATGACGAGGTCTACCCGACGATACCGGATCCAGCGCGACCCTGGCGGATGCTGTGGTACCAGACCGGA
Source organism: Candidatus Brevefilum sp. (assembly GCA_007119455.1). GTDB lineage: Bacteria > Chloroflexota > Anaerolineae > Anaerolineales > Anaerolineaceae > Brevifilum. Next base: position 3,637 of record SKPR01000062.1, read on the forward strand.
CCCTATTTTGCCTATTATCATACCGGGCGCTATCAGGATGTAATTGACCTGGCCACCTTCACCCTCCAGAGAACAGGCGTGTCGGAGATTGAGGAAACATGGATCTGGCGTGGTCGGGCCAGGCTGGCCCTGGGTGATCGGGACGGTGCTATCGCAGATTTCAGGCAGGCATTGAAATATCATCCTGGCTGGGCACCGGCTGAAACTGAGTTGCGCAATCTGGACATCGAGCCTTAACCGGTTCTATCGAGACCAGATTTGAGAGGCGTACCAGTGCTTATCCCACAAAGATTACCCATTAACGG
>SKPR01000095.1 GCA_007119455.1 Candidatus Brevefilum sp.
ATCTGCAGCTAAAACGATAATCGATGTGGGACTGCCTGTTATTGCAGGCTGCGGCGTTTACAAACCTGAGCAAGCAAAAGCCTTGTTGGATATTGGCGCATACGCAGTCAGCCTCCATGCTGTCTTGTGGGGGATCATCTCAACAGAACTGTTTGAGTGATGCACACACCGCAATCAAAATCTCCAGAGGCTTGAAAGGCCTTAAATATCTGGAATAAACCATTCACTCAGTAGAAATCTCAGCGTCTTCGACTATCAGATACCGCAACGCGGTTCGCACAACCTGCGAGGGCGAATGATCAATAAGCAAGTCGGTCCCTGGTGCTTCCACACGCAAATCCACCTGTGTGACTCCCTTCAGGTTTAACACTGTCGATGATGAATCCCGCTTTGATCAGCAATAAAAAAAATGAGGGGTTCCAGTTTCCCGTAATGTCAGATATTTTTCCCAGGTCCTGATACATTGCAGCTTGCCTCTATTCAAAATCGATACAATCGGATAGGATTATATCCCTGCAGGACAGCATCGGCCTGATTGGCCGGTGTTTTTTGATGGAATAAATCGATCTTGTCATTAACCGGAACTTTCAGACTTATGCTTACAGAACGAACGGATCTCAGAAATATCGCCATCATCGCTCACGTTGACCATGGCAAAACCACACTGGTGGATGGCTTGCTCAAACAGGCCCATATTTTCCGCGCGAATCAACATGTGGCTGAACGTGTGATGGACTCGAATGATTTAGAGCGCGAGCGCGGCATCACAATTTTGGCGAAGAACACCGCTATCGAAATTTGGGATCAGGAAAAGCAGCAAAAAGTTAAAATCAACATCGTGGATACGCCCGGGCACGCCGATTTTGGCGGAGAAGTGGAACGGGTCATGAATATGGTCGATGGTGTGCTGCTTCTGGTGGATGCTGCCGAAGGCCCTATGCCGCAGACGCGTTTTGTGCTCAAGAAAGCCCTCGAATTGAATCACCGTGCCATCGTCGTCATCAATAAAGTTGATCGCAATGGCGCCGATCCGGAGCGAGTGCTCAACCAAACCTTTGATTTATTCATTGAGTTGGGTGCCAGTGAGGAACAGGCGTATTTTTCGGTGATTTACACCAATGCCGTCAGCGCCCAGGCTGGACGAAGCCCGGTATTGGGCTCTGATCTGCAACCCCTCTTTGATGCCATCTTAAATCACATCCCCTGTCCACATGTGGATCTCGAAGCGCCTCTGAAAATGTTGGTTACCAATCTGGGTTACGATCAATACCGTGGCATTACGGCTATTGGTCGAATTCATGCCGGCCAGATGAAAGTCGGCATGCCGTTGGCCCGCATCCGTGTTGATGGTGAGATATTGCCTGAAAGTGTCCGTTATTTGAACGTCCATGAAGGACTGGCCCAGGTCCCAGTTGAATCCGCTCAGGCGGGGGATATCGTCGTCCTGGCAGGGTTGGAGGGGAGGGCCATAGGTGAGACGCTGACCGATCCGGATCACCCTCAAGCCTTACCGCCTATCAAAGTTGAAGAACCCACTGTGCATATGACCTTTGGTGTCAATGCGTCACCTTTTTCTGGACGTGAGGGCAAATGGAGCACCTCCCGAAAATTACGCCAGCGTCTCTTCGAGGAACTGCGTACGAATGTAGCGCTGAAAGTGGCCGAAGCCGATAGCCCGGACTCCTTCCGAGTTTCTGGCAGGGGGGAGTTGCATCTGGCTATCCTGATTGAAACCATACGTCGGGAAGGATATGAATTCCAGGTTTCAAGACCAGAAGTGATCCTAAGGGAGAATGATGAGGGCAAAATATTGGAGCCTTTCGAGGACGTGTACATCGAGACCAGTCCGGATACCGTTGGTGTGGTCGTTGAGATGTTGGGTTCACGGCATGGTGTCATGAAGAATATGGTTAACACCACGGATGATAACGTGCGTTTAGAATTTTTGGTGCCAACCCGTGGATTATTAGGCTTTCGATCTCATTTTCTGTCTGCCACACACGGCACTGGGGTCATCCATACGCTCTTTCATGGCTATTTACCGCATACGGGGGAAATCGGTGGGCGCTCATCTGGCTCCCTGGTATCTTGCGAGACTGGTGTTACGACCACCTTTGGCTTGAAGAACGCTGAAGAACGGGGGACTTTGTTCTTAGGGCCAGGCACACAAGTCTATGCCGGTATGGTGGTTGGGAAACACCAGCGGCCCGGGGATTTAGAAATGAATGTCTGCAAGAAAAAAGAACTCACCAATATGCGAGCAGCCGGTTCTGACATCGAAATACGATTGACGACCCCCAGGCACATGAGCCTTGAAGAAGCCATAGAGTATTTGGGTAAGGATGAGCTTCTTGAAGTTACGCCGCTTACATATCGTATCCGCAAACAATTGCTTTCTGCTCACGAGCGTGGAAAAGGAAACAAGGCCGCCACAAAATGAGCGTGTGGTGCAGGAATCGGCTCACACTCTATGACCTTACATTGCGATTGCCCTTGGAAGGTATCCGATTTGATCAACAGCAAGCTGCACTCAATTTTCCTGAAACGTATTTGTCTTGCAAAATTTGTCAAAAATGAGTTTGCTTTACAAAAGTTTGCCTTGACAAAAGTTTGTCTGACAATTGACAAAATCAGAGATTCTGGATAAACTAAAAAGACAGACTATTTGTCTGACAATTGACATCACAGCGATTCCTCGTTAAAATAAATGTCTGACAAGCTCACCATTCCCTTCGGAGGGATATGTCTTCCTTACTGATCAAGAACATTGACATTCTGGTTACCATGGATGAGCAGCGCCGTGAATTAAGCGCTGCCGCCATCTATATTAAAGATGGTTTCATTCATGCCATTGGCGACTTATCAGAACTTCCTAACACAGCCGATGAAGTACTGGACCTTTCCGGACACATCGTTTTCCCCGGTTTTGTCAACACCCATCATCACTTTTATCAGACACTGACTCGTGCTGTGCCCAAGGCGCAGGATGTCAATTTGTTCAACTGGCTGGTGACACTCTATCCCATCTGGGCCAGGCTCACGCCAGGTGATATTCGCCTGTCAACCCAAACTGCCCTGGCCGAATTGGCGCTTTCTGGCTGCACCACTGCTTCCGACCATCTCTACCTTTTCCCCAATGGTTCCAGGCTCGATGATGAGATCCTGGCAGCCGGAGAAGTCGGCCTGCGTTTGCATGCCTCACGCGGCTCAATGAGCCTGGGAGAATCCGATGGTGGCCTGCCACCTGACAGCGTGGTGGACTCAGAAGAAGACATCCTGGCCGATAGCCAGCGCCTGATTGAGACCTACCATGACCCAAACCCCGGATCAATGGTGCAAATCGTGCTGGCACCCTGTTCACCCTTCAGTGTGACCGGCACCCTCATGCGGCAATCAGCAGCCCTGGCCAGGGAATACGGCGTCCAATTACACACTCACCTGGCCGAGACCAAGGATGAGGAAGATTTCTGCATCGAAAAGTTTGGACACCGGCCAGTGGCATACATGCAGGAGGTGGACTGGATTGGTGACGATGTCTGGTTTGCCCACAGTGTCCACGTCAATAACGATGAAATCAAACTCTATGCTCAAACGGGTTGCGGTGTGGCCCATTGCCCCAGCTCGAATATGCGCCTGGCCTCCGGTATTGCGCCGATCGCGCACATGCTGACATCGGGTGTCAAAGTCGGTATCGGCGTGGATGGTTCTGCCAGCAACGATGCTTCCCACCTCCTTGGTGAGACCCGCCAGGCCATGCTGTTGGCCCGCTTGGCTGCTGGTTTGGCAGGAGCATCCCGCTCGGGTGAAGATGCCCCACCGTTGATGAGCGCCCGGCAGGCCCTTGAGATGGCCACCCGCGGCGGTGCAGCCGTCCTGGGTCGAGACGACATCGGATCGCTGGCTGAAGGAAAATGTGCTGACTTGTTTGCGATCAACCTCAA
>SKPR01000041.1 GCA_007119455.1 Candidatus Brevefilum sp.
TAATCGGGTCAGGGCCGGGGGGTGGCGGTTGGCCAGGGCGTGGCCGTCGGCCAGGGAGTGTTAGTGGGTGTTGGCGTGAAGGTTTGCGTGGGTGTCGGTGTTAATGTGGGCGTTGGTGTGAGCGTGGCCGTTGGTGTGGGGGTCAGGGTCGGTGTCGCCGTTGGTGGGTCACCTATGACTGTGAAAGTGCCAGACAATTTCCATTCTGAGCCCACAAATAACTGCACCTCATAATCTCCTGCCCGCCACATATGACCATCGGGTTCCCAAACGGAATAACCATATCCACCTGTGCCATCCGTCCAGGGTCTCGTCACAAAGTGAACCAGCTCACCCTCCCAATACCACAAAGCACTCCACTGTGATTCGATGGCCATGTTATCATAACTGAAGGTGGCATAGAGGGCGACAATGGGATTCTCAAATTCAACATCCGGTTCGATCGCCTGCCAATCCTGGCTTACCCGGCGGGAGAATTGAAGTGGGCTGAAAACCGTATCCGGGTTGGGAGGCACCTCGCTCTCAAATTCAGCTTCCACGTTGCCGGGCAGGCTGGGTGTGGGTGTGACCGAAGGTGTATCCGTGATGGTTGGGGTGAGTGTGATTGAGGGCGTGAGGGTGATGGTGGGCGTCAGAGTGACGGTGGGCGTGAGTGTGACCGTGGGTGAGGGTGAAATGAACTGGTACACCACCGGTTCAGAATAATTAGCGATGACCCATGTCAGAGGAATCAGTACAATTGCCACTAAAATCAATCGCCAGCCCCGAACCATGCGATCGTGCTTTTTCTTATAAAAAGGTACATTCCGGCTTTTCAGGAGGTGGCTGATTCCAAAAATTAACGTTAAAATGGCAGCTATACCGGTGATAATTGCTGCTGTAAAAACTGTGGAACGTATGTCAATTTGTAGCATAATACTGGTCTTCCGCTGATCAAAACGAATTATAGCCCATTTTGACCCTTACAATAAGTGCAAGATAGGATAGAATCAGCGGAAATATCGACAGGATCAACCTGAAATCATGACGCTGGAAAACGGCTATCTACTCAATCATCGCTATCGTATTCTGGACATCCTCGGACAGGGTGGCATGGGTGCTGTTTATCGCGCCATTGATGAAAACCTCGACATTACAGTTGCCATCAAAGAAAACACCTATCATACCGATGAATCCGCCAGCCAGTTTCAACGTGAAGCCAGAGTGCTGGCTGGATTGCGCCATCCGAACCTGCCCCGGGTGTTTGATTATTTTGTGATTGAACAGCAGGGACAGTACCTGGTGATGGACTTCATTGAGGGGGATGATTTACGCCAATGGCTGTCTCGCAGGGAAAGCATATCGGAAATTGATGTACTCCAAATTGGGATTGCCATCTGTAATGCACTTATCTATCTCCACGACAAAGAGCCTGCAATTACTCACAGGGACATCAAACCTGGCAATATCAAAATCACGCCTGATGGGGAAGTGATACTGGTTGATTTTGGCCTGGTGAAAGTGCAGGGTGAACAGGAAGTTACCACCACGGCCGCTCGGGCCATGACTCCGGGTTATTCTCCGCCTGAACAATATGGGCAGGCCCCGACCGATCATCGCTCTGATATCTTTTCTCTTGGTGCAACGCTGTATGCGGCCCTGGCTGGCTATCTTCCTGAGGACAGTCTGGACCGTTCAACTGGCCAGGCTGAATTGACACCATTGAAAAGCTATAACCCGGGTGTATCCCCCAAAACCGCAGCAGTAATCCTCAATGCCCTGGCGATTCGCCTGGAAGACCGCTGGCAATCCGCACAGGCATTCAAGCAGGGATTAATCGATGCGCGCGAGTCTCTGCCCCCCCATCAGCGCACAGCCGAATATGCAACATTGAACATCAAATCAGACCTTGAAAACAATGGCACCCAGCCGCCATCGACCAGGAGCAGCGGCCCATTGCATGAACTCAGACGGTCAATTGTTGAAAACAAAAACGCCCGTGATCCGGTTTGGTATATCTTCGGTTTGATGGTGTTCTTCCTTTTTATGCTGCTGGGAATATCTATTGCCATGCCCGAAGGGCTTCAAACCATCTTTTCTCGCTCCTTTGCTGACACACCCACCCCAACATGGTCCTTTTTTGAGGGTCAGATCCAGACGAGGACTCCATTAAGCGCCCTGGTGGATGAAACACAGACCTTGATTTCAGTCACTGAAGAACCCATTGAAACGCCAGACCCACTCATCAATACCCCTTCACCCACACCGACCGGGGGTGGTCTGGGCATGATTGCCTATGTGTCAGAACAAAGCGGTTTGCCCCAAATCTGGCTTTTAAATGTAGCCGATGGCCAAACGGAACAGCTCACAGACATCATTGACGGCGCCTGCCAGCCCGATTGGTCACCTGATGGTGAACGCATTGTCATGACTTCACCCTGCCCCAGCAAGCGGAAAAGATATCCGGGTTCCAAACTGGTCATATTCGATATTGAAACCGGAGAAGTCATATCGCTCCCGCCATCTTTAGAAGGAAACTTTGACCCGGCCTGGTCTCCGGATGGGCAGTGGATCGCCTACACCACCCTGATCAATGGTCAGATGCAGTTGATGAAAATCGACCCGGTGGAATTAACCCAGGTGCGACTGTCGGATGGTTCCTTTGATGATTCTTCACCAGCCTGGTCACCGGATGGAACACAAATTGCCTTTGAAAGGATCAGGGGTGTTTCCCAGATCTGGCTGATGGATGCCGATGGAGAAAATCCCGTCCAATTAGTACGATCTGGCATTATTGATAATTTCAACCCCGGCTGGTTTCCCGATGGGGATTTGATCCTATTCAGCCAGTCGCTGGGTTTAGGAAGCCCTTCCAGGCAGCTATTTGGTATGCGGCTTGAAGATATTGGTACAACAAGGGCTTATTCCGTTTTGCCCAGGGCCAGGCTCGATTACACACCCCTGATGGACCAGGTCGATGTGTCACCGGACGGCCTCTGGCTGGCGTTCGATTTCTGGAGTTTTGATGTCCTCTCTAACATTTACATCATGAGCTTCCCGGGATCAAACCTCGTCCAAATGACCGACCACCCCGGTATGGATTACAGCCCGGCCTGGCGGCCTGAGGCTCTGGACTGAAATCACCCCAAAATTATTTGCCAACAGATCTTCAAATTAATATCCGCTTTGGTCAAAATCGACATCTTAATAGAAACCCCCACAACAGCAAATCTTAATCCAGTTCACGCAACCACATATACTGATAAGGTGTCAGCAACAGGGAATCTTCTGTGTGGTGGTGCTGTCCATTAACCAGGTCATGTAAAGGCAGTGAGATTCCATTCAGCCGCAGCACATTTTGAGAAACCTCTTGAGGTTTTTCGCTGAAATTACTCAGAAACAGCATTTGCGAATGGGCGTCCCGCCTGATAAAGCCAAATACATGGGGCGTACCGGTCTGGATGAAAATCGGCGCATCCTGACCCAATAGGGGTGTTGTTTTTCTCAAACTGACCAGCCGTGAAAGCCCCTGATAGATGCGACCCGGGATTGTTTCTTCATCATGACACTGTGCATATTGTTCGGGGTCAGCCGGTGGACGGTGAACCCAACGGCTGTCATCCAATTTGGCGGGGTCTTTTCTGAAGCTGTAATCATTAAGGGTGCCAACTTCATCCCCCAGGTAGATCAAGGGAATCCCGCCGATGGTCAAGATCACATTGTGAATCAACAAGATCCTGCGGATGGCCAGATCAACCTCCACAGCAGTTTCTTCGTTAATCGCTTTTTCCAGTCCGGCCAAAGAGGCGCAGGTGCCTGAAATCCGGGCATCCCGTGTGATTGGGTTTTCCTGGAAAACCAGGCCCCGGGCAAAACTCCCTGGAAAAGACCCTCTGTAAAAGGCATTCAAAAACTGGCGGTGGTCGAATGCGTTAATCCCCAGTGA
>SKPR01000166.1 GCA_007119455.1 Candidatus Brevefilum sp.
ACCGGAAACGCACCCATGTACCGGAAAGGCAGCAGGCGCGCCAGGGGTTTCAACCACGCCGGGAGCAACGCCAGTGGTGCCAGGTGGCCGCCCAGCAGGAATACAAACGTATCCTGCAACGTGAGGAGTGAATCAGCACGGGTGGCCCAGAAGGCCAGCAAAGCCAGCCAGTACCCCCAGAAAAACCGCAGTCCCCAGGCCAGCAGCAGAGCAGGGATGAAGATCAAGCCTCTGACCCAGGAAAGGTTAAAATCAGGCCGGATGATCACGGCCAGCAGACCGGTTACCGGGACGGAAAAAAGCATGAAGACTACTTTCCCGGCGATCTCTTGCGAGAGGGCATGGTACAGCGGCGACATGGGCTGCAGGAGCCAGCGGCTGATCTGGCCCATGCGAATATTGTCACCTACCGTCCAATTTGTGGTCGAATAGGTAAGCTGGTTGACCAGGATCAAGATCAGGTAATAACCGGCCAGGTCTGCCTGGGTGAGACCTTCCAGGGTCCCCTCACCGGCAGCGGCTGACCAGATGAACAGGTAGACCAGCAGGGGCAGCATCCAGCCAAAAGCCAGCAAGAAGAAGAATCCCCGGTGCTGCAGCCAGGACTGCCAGGTATTCTTGATGAGTTCCCAGCCACCATGGTGATTCATACAGCACCTGCCAGATAGACCTGGTCAATGACGGCTTCGATGGGCGGGTCTTCAACTGAAAGATCGGCTACGGGCAGGCTTTCCAGCAACCTGGCCGTCACCTGGGCCACGTTTTCCCGGGGGATGCGGAGTACATTCGTCTGGTTCTCGCCTGGTAAAAGCTCTGTGTTTTCCAGTTTTTCGACAAATCTCGAAAAATCCTCGACCCGTTGGCTGAATTGCAGTTTAACCAGTTTGAACGGCGCCAGCCTGGCCGAGAGAGACTGCAGGTTACCATCATAAATCATTTCGCCATGATGGATCAACATCACCCGTGGGCAGAGGGCTGAAACATCCGCCATGTAGTGGCTGGTGAGGATTACCGTCACGCCGTGCTGCTGGTTATAGTGTTTGAGGAATGTCCTCAGTCGACGCTGCATAGCCACGTCCAGGCCCAGGGTGGGTTCATCCAAAAAAAGCACTTTGGGATGGTAAAGCAACCCGGCAGCCAGTTCACACTTCATCCTTTCACCCAGTGAGAGGTTTCGCACCGGTTTTTTGAGGAAGGGCTCGAGGTTGAGGAGTTCAATTAATTCTGCAAGGTTTTTCTGAAAATTTTCTGAAGATACAGCATAAATCCGGGCAAGGACCCGAAAGCTATCCATGGGTGGGATGTCCCAATTCAGGGCGCTGCGGTTGCCCATCACCATGCTGATCTGTCGCAGATAATCAGAGCGACGTTCCCAGGGGGTGAAACCCGCCACCTTCGCTTCGCCCGAGGTGGGATAGAGCAACCCGGATAACATTTTAAGCGTGGTGGTCTTTCCGGCACCATTGGGACCGATCAGGCCGACCATTTCTCCAGGTTTAATCGAAAAGTTGAGGGATCTGACAGCCTCAACATCCGTAATTTCAGGTTTGAGCAGCCCTCTAACCGAAGCAAGTAACCCTGCCTGGCGTTCCGGAACATGATAGACCTTGGTCAGGTCTTTTACCTCAATTACAGCTTGGGTCATACCTATCCTTTCTATCTGAAAATGGACGCGCAGCAAGTGCCCGGGATGCCCCGGTTTGTCAAAATTTTGTTTGTGTGGTTTTTGGAGGTTAATCCAACCCTATTATACAACCCTGGTGGTTAAATGGAGGGTTTGCAAGTATTGTTTTTTGTGATCTCAGGCCAAAAGCCGATATCAATGGGGATTAATGGGTCATCGACGGTGTTGTATGATGTGGAGGGTCAGGATTGATTCAGCTTTTCGTCAATTTCTGCCCATTCAGACAGCAATTTTTCGATTTGATTTTGGACATCCACATAGTGTTCTCCCAGCACCAGAACGGCTCCGCCTTCACCGGGTGGGTTCTCCAGTTCTTTCGCAAGTTTGGCCTGCTCCTGTTCCAGTGTATGAATTTCCTGTTCAATCGAAATCAGGCGTTCTTTGGCTTTACGGCGCTGGTAGTTTGATAGCGGTTTTGATTGCGAAGCCTGTGTGAGCCCTGATCGCATAGACTCTGGACGGTTTTCACCTTCTGTCGGTTTTTTGATTCGGGCTTCTTGCAGTTTGAGCTGGTAGGCTTTGTATTGCGTATAAGAACCTTTGAAAACCTGCAAAGTTTGTCCCTGTGGATCAACCTCCCAGATCTGAGAAGCCAGGGAATCGATCAGATACCGGTCGTGGGAGACCAGCAAAATCGTCCCCGGGAAATTGGAAAGCACCGATTCCAGCACCTCCTGTGTGGGTAAATCCAGGTGATTGGTGGGCTCATCCAGAAGCAGCAGGTTCGCGTCGGTCAGTGAGAGTTTGGCCAGAGCCAGGCGGCCGCGTTCACCTCCTGAAAGGGTGCTGACTTTTTTAAATACCTCATCCCCGGTGAAGAGAAACTTTGCCAGGTAATGGCGGATTTCCGCCGGCAGCATATTGGGTGCAACACTGTCGATCTCCTTCATCAAGGTGTAATCGGGGTTCAGACCCTCGTGGGCCTGGGCAAAATAGCCGATCTCAAGGCTGGCACCCAGCTGGACTTTGCCGGAATACGGCGGAATTTTCTCCAAAATCGTCTTGAGAAAAGTCGTTTTCCCGGCACCATTTGGACCGATGATGGCGGCGCATTCCTGCCGGAGCAAGACCAGGTCGGGGCAACCGAACAGGGGCTTTCCCTCATCGTGATAACCGACCTGCAGGTTGTGGGTTCGTAATACCAGATCCCCTGACCGGCCACCTGTGTTCAGATTGATGTGCATCCGCCGCGGTTCGCTGGGTGGCGGTGCCAGCCGGGCATCCTCAAGCAACCGTTCCAGCCGCCGCCGGCGGCCTTTAGCCTGGTTGGTTTTCTGACCGGCAATGTTGCGGCGGATAAATTCCTGTTCTTTTTCAATGAAGGCGGTTTGGGCTTCATATTCAGCCAGCCGCCGGGTGTAGCGTTCTTCACGCTGTGTCAAATACGCAGAATAATTGCCTGAATACACTTCCAGAGCAGGCGTCATCTCCCAGATCGTACGCGCGACCTGGTCGAGGAAATAGCGGTCATGTGAAACGACCACCAGGGCCCCCGCCCAATCCTTGAGATAGGCCTCAAGCCATTCCACAGCCTGGATATCAAGGTGATTGGTAGGTTCGTCCAGGATCATCACATCCGGGTCTTCCAGGAGGAGTTTAGCCAGCAAGGCCCGGGTGCGTTCGCCCCCGGATAGCTGGGTGACCGGTCGGTGGTAGTCTTTTTCGTCAAACCCCAAACCCGAAAGCGTTTGCTTGATGCGTACCTCGTAGGTGTAACCCCCTTGTTGCTCAAAGGCCTGTTCCAGGCTTCCATATCGGCTCAGAGCTTCTTCTGCACGCTCGGGGTTGCTCATCTCATCCATGCAGGCCTCAAGGTCTGCCTGCATTTGGAGGATGTCTGAAAAAACATCCAGGCAGTGAGCCCATAAGGTGCCTTCTGTGATCAGCGTTGCTTCCTGAGGCAGGTAGCCGATGGTGATATCCTTTGCATGTTGGACGACACCTCTATTGGGGAAATCGCGTCCGACCAGGATGCGGATCAGTGTGGTCTTCCCCACGCCGTTGGCGCCCACAATGGCGATGCGCGCCTGATGGGGGATAGAAAGCGAAATTCCTTCAAAGATATCATCGGGCCCAAAGGATTTGGCCAGGTTTGTGGCAGTAATCAATGACATGCCTGGTAGTATACCATTCCTGGTTTTTTAAGGTTCGTCTTGTTTGCATTTAATGCCTATATGATTTTCCCCACCCGGTATACGTGCGTGGTAGAATTTCTGTTATGAAA
>SKPR01000251.1 GCA_007119455.1 Candidatus Brevefilum sp.
CAAAGGTATGAATGTGAGTTTTTACCTTGGTTTGACAGGGAAAACAAACCCATCGTCTGTGAGATTGTATCAAATATCGAGTTGAGCGTCTTTTTGCGGGTATCATAAAGGAGGATCACCCATCATTAAATTGATGCGCAGGACGCATGTTCAACAGGATACTGATTATTTTCTAAAAAGAATCAATGTAAAAGATGAATTATTTTATCTATCATCTGAATTAATCTCATCACTATCAAAGGCACAAGCAATACCAAAAGTAAGGATTGATTATGAGTAAATTCATGATTAACCGCCGGCAATTTCTCCGATTCATTGTCTACGGAGGGGTTTACTTAGCCAGCCATCAATTCTTAAGTGCCTGCAACTCACTTTCTACGGAACAGCCACCAACAGAATTTCAAGGCGATCCGGATGTTGAAATTCGACTCGTCGCCAAACCAGGTGTACAGCAAATTTTTCCCGGCACCCCCACCGACATCTGGCGATTCCAGGGAGAGGTGCTCAAGGGCCCATCCGATTCCTTAATGTCACTGCCAGATTCATACTTAGGACCCATATTCCAGGTGGAAACAGGCACTAATTTGCGCATACATTTTGTAAATGAACTCCCTGAAAAATCAATTGTGCACTGGCATGGTTTGCATGTTCCTGATGATGCTGACGGGCACCCTCGCCTGGCGGTTGAAGGTGGTGAAACATATGTTTACAATTTCAGGGTGATGGATCGTGCTGGAACTTACTGGTATCATCCCCATCCACATGGACGCACTGGGCCTCAGGTTTATCGTGGTTTGGCTGGGTTATTCCTGATCCATGATGATCAGGAAGCAGCCCTTTCTCTGCCCGCTAACGATAAAGATCTGCCGATTGTTATCCAGGACAGGCTCTTTAATGGCGATAATCAGCTGGTTTACAGTCCCTCTGGCATGATGTCACAGATGGTGGGCATGCTCGGAGACAAGATTCTCGTTAATGGTTTACCTGAATACAAAATCGAGGTCGATCGCAGCGCCTATCGCCTCAGATTGATGAATGGATCGAATGCACGCATCTACAAACTTGCCTGGGACGACGGCAAATCCTTGAAGGTCATTGGAACGGAAGGCGGCTTATTGGAAAGGCCACTTGAGAGAAATTATGTGACACTGGCGCCTGCACAAAGGATTGATTTATGGGAGGATTTTGGGGAGCGGGAGCCTGGCACAGTGATCAGAATGGTCAATCTACCCTCAGGGGCACCAGGGGGTGGGCAGGAATTCCCAATATTCTCTGCTACGATTCGGAACACAGAACGAGAGGTTTTATCGCTGCCAGAGGCGTTTCCGCCACACAAAGAACTCGATGCCGCTCAAGCAGTCAATGTAAATGAGCCACGTGACTTTATACTGCACATGGGAATGGGTATGCAATGGATGATCAATGGCCGTGTTTTTGATATGACGGATGTGGCCAGAGATGAAAAAGTGCGGCTTGGTGATATTGAGGTGTGGGAATTCATCAACCAGCGCGGGGCTGGTATGGGGATGGGCGGAATGGCACAACCTCATCCGATGCATGTCCATGGACTTCAATTTAAGATCCTGGAGCGTCAGGTGGACTCACGCAATGATGAACCGTATCAAAGCCTCAAGAATGGTTTTGTTGATGAAGGATGGCATGATACGGTCCTGGTTATGCCAGGTGAGCGGGTGAGGATTTTGATGCAATTTAAGAATTTCACAGGATTGTACCTTTATCACTGTCATAACCTCGAACATGAAGATATGGGCATGATGCGCAACTACCAGGTGATCGCCCGCTAAAATTTTCGATTTTGTAGGGTGGGATGTGGTTTTCATCCCACCGAATTGTCTATTCAGAGAGAATATAGCGTTCGATCATCCCCATGTGCTCCGGGAGGAGTTCTGGCAATTCGTCCAGGGGGAAAAAGCGCGCCTCGCTGACCTCAATGGACGGCCTGAACGCCGCTCCCTCTACCAGCTCACCCAGGAACAGCACCTCCTGCCGGGGGGCGTCCTTTGAATGGATCACATCCAGCAGTTTAACCACCCTGACATCCAACCCGGATTCCTCCCGGGTTTCTCTGATGATGGCTGTCAGGGGGTCTTCGCCTTTTTTGACATACCCGCCCGGAAAGCCCCAGGGGGTGTCCGGCCGATAGGCATGCTTGAAGAGCAATATTTCGCCCTGCTCGTTGAGGATCAGGACGGCGGTGCCGATCACAAATTTACGGTTGATCAGCCACATCAGGCGGTTGCGCAGCCATTCCGGCATTGGCAAAACCCGCCACAGCCAGTAGAGTAATTTTTTCATCGTGGTTTGATTTTACTCCCTGCCAGCAACTCGTAGAAAGTTTACAGCCAGGTTGGATTTTTTATCCGAGAAGGTTTCATTTGATCTCCCTCTCGGATTCGATCACACCAGAAGGTAAGATTAAAGTACTGCTGTTTTGAGACCGGTCAGAAACGGAGCGTAAGCATGACACATTTTATCCCTGAAAACCTGCACGTGGATTTCAACGAAGACCTCAACCCCAAAGGGGATGCCCTGCCCCGTGCCTATACCCTTACACCAACCGACCCTCAAAAAGACCTGAACCTGACCATCAGCCGGGAGATTGACGAAGAAAAAATCACCGCCGGCTATGACGAATCCCTGACGGATCAGGTTTTCGCGACCTGGAAAAACGACAGCGGCCTGGCGTTGCATGTCTATGTCCACGTGAATGAGGGTCTCGTTCTGGGACGGGGGCCGCAGCGGCCGTCCATCTTTCAACAGGACCTGCCCGCCCTGATCGCGGCCATCGCTTACGGCGACCGGGCCTTCATCCTGGCTGACGAAGCGCGCCGGGGGGCACCGGTCCTGGTAAAATTTTACACCCCTCACAAGGCTTTCAATAAAACCGAAGACTGGGGAGACATCGAGAACTTTCTTTCACAGGTTTGAACAGCCCCACCCATCGCCTGATTCCCTGAGCGAACATTCACGATTCATAAATACCGACATCCCGCTGTTGCTGTTCGCCCCTGACCCGGTCCGGGCTGCGCTGGAGCAGAACCACAGCCAGGATCACCAGGGCCCCGCCCAACCACTGCTGCAAGGATAAGGTTTCATCCAGGAACAGGGTCGAGAACAGGACCGTCAGCACGGGCTGGAGGGTGGTGATCACCGAACCCCGGGCTGCCCCCAGGTACTGCAGGCCCACGTTCATGGTGTAAATCGGGACGACAGTGCCCAGGATGCCCAGCGAAACGAGCAGCACCCAGCCTATGGGCGATCCCGGGGCGCGAATGCCCAATATCGGCAACAAGACCAGGCCTGTCAGCATGGCGCCCGTCATCACCCATTTCGTCCCTGCGGACCGGCCCTGAACGTTGGCAAATACCTTTTCACTGACGATGATGTAGCTGCCAAAGGCCGTGGCGTTGATCAACGCGATGACCAGCCCCAGGGGGTCGACCACCAGAGCCGAACCGAACTCATAGGCCGTAAGCGTTAATCCGATCAGGGTCAGCGGCAGGCCCAGCCAGAAGATTTTCGGCACAGGCCGTCCGGTGAAGAGCGAGAACAACACCACCAGTGAAGGGCTGATGTTGATCACGATCACAAAAATGGAAGAGGGCAATCGGGCCAGGGAAAAGATGGCACTGAAGCTCGCCATCGAAAAGACCAGCCCCGCGCCGATAAAGCGCCAGCGTTGTTTTGCAGTCAGAGGCTGCCGGGATGGCCTGAACTGTGCGATCAGCCAGTAGGCCGGGGCGGCCAGGGTGAATCGCCAGATGCCAACATGCTCGGGTTCCATAATGGTCCATTCCGGGATAACCTTCATCAGGATGATGCCGATGGAAAAGGCCATCGCCGATAACACCATGATGATGATACCGAATTGCTTTTGCTTCATTG
>SKPR01000216.1 GCA_007119455.1 Candidatus Brevefilum sp.
ATATCAGGGCGGTTGGGATCACCAACCTGCGTATAACCGGCGAACCAGGCATGCGATGTGCCAAAGGGGTTCTCTGCTGTGCCTGTTTTCCCAAATGACCGGTAACGCATTGTGTTTAATGAGCGGGCTGTTCCGCGTGGGTCGGTGATGACATCTCGCATGGCATCCTGGATGATGGTCAGGTGTTCATCAGAAATCGGGAGGGTGCCAACAACCTCAGTCGCAAATGAAAAGGTGGGTGTCCCATCACGGGTGGTAATCTGTTCGACCAGCGTTGGCCGATAAAGTGTACCACCATTGCCAACTGCGGCCGTAAAGCTGGCCACCTGCAGCGGGGTAACGGTCATCTCTCCCTGGCCGATGGCCAGCTGCACGTTCTGCTCACAGGAATTAATCTGGGCCGGGATATTGCCGGGTTCCTCCGGTATTTCGACCCCAGTGATCTGGCCCAGACCAAAAGCACGAGCCATTTCCGGGATGGCATTGGCTTGCCCCTCAAATAGGAGCTGCTCCCCAATGTAAAAGAACCAGGGATTGCAAGAACGCATCAAACCGCCTGACAGAGTCAGATTCCCGCTGGGTGGAAGCTCCCGTTCAAGTGTCCAGTCCCGCAGTTCGTTCCCACAGACCTGAATCGTGTGGCCGCAGAATAATTCTGAATTGGCATCAAATAATTCGGTTTCCAGGGCAGCCGCCATCGAGATGATCTTAAAAACCGAACCAAGGGGATACTGGCCATTGGTGGCACGGTTGAACACCGGGTCATTGGGCTGGACATAGGGATTGGGTGCGTGGATAAAATTCTGGTTGTTGATATCAAACAGGTTGGGGTCAAACTGGGGATTGGACACCATGGCCAGAATTCGGCCTGTGTCGATTTCCATCACCACAATCGCGCCGCGGAAATTGCCCAGGGATCGTTGGAGACGGGATTGAAGTGCAGCATCTATGGTGGTTGTGATCGATTGGCCGGGTGAGGCATTCCGTTCGGCCAGCTTGGTGACGATTTGCCCGTTTGAATCTTTCAGATAAAGGGAAGCGCCGCGTTCTCCAGAGAGTTCCGATTCAAAAGCCCGTTC
This sequence comes from Candidatus Brevefilum sp., assembly GCA_007119455.1. Classification (GTDB taxonomy): domain Bacteria; phylum Chloroflexota; class Anaerolineae; order Anaerolineales; family Anaerolineaceae; genus Brevifilum. Next base: position 1,080 of record SKPR01000216.1, read on the forward strand.
AAGACCCGTACTACCAAACCGTTCATTGGCCGAGTAACCCATCCGGAGATAACGATTCAACTCTTCTTCTGAAATATAACTCAGGTGTCCCACAGCCTGGGGGGCAATACCGCCATTATAGTAATACCGTGAGGTGTAATAATTAAGGAAGACTCCGCTCAGGGAACTGATTGCACCCATGTTCGCCTCAACCTGGGCCCGGGTCGCCTCTCCCAGGGGCACATAATTATTCGGTAATGCATTCTCAACAATTCGAACAATTTCGTCCGCCTGGTAAATCGATAACCTGGCCATAGTTGTATAAAATAAACTCATCAAGTCCGGATTCAAATTGGCCGGGATAAAGCCAATTGCGACAGCCTCTTCCTCTGCCACAATGGGGATTCCGTTATTCGCATAAATATTGCCACGGGGGGTTGTCTGGCGCACAACCTCCAGCGAATGACCACCTTCTAATTCAGGGAAAATCATCGCTTCATCCCAATCAACCCGCCATTCTCCGGCCTCTCTGCTGAGTGAAAAACTGAGATCACGGGAAATCGTGCCAAATAAATGGGTGTTGTAATTAACCTGGATTGTGGCCATCGCATCATTGGGATTGGTTAACTTCGAGATGACCTGATAAACGATGCCGTCCTCAAAAGCCAGGGTGAGGGCAATTGCCGTGTTCAGGTACCGCAGCCTGAAGGCCTCCTGATCTATTGACCTGCGGGCATCAACTGTCAGCATGCTGTACATGGCTTCATAATCTTCATCCTGCCAGGCATTCATGAAACGGTTAATAGAAGCCTCAATATCAGGTGCCTGGGTCACATGCACCCTGGGATCTGGCAATGTGGGTGAAGGTATGGGGGTTACATCCGGGTCAAGGATGGCTGGCTGAACAGTACATCCTATGAGGGTCAGCATCAACCCGATCAAAATGACCATTTTCGTTGTTTTCATCAAGCCTCTCCAAAAACACAGGTTTTCTTCCTGTATCATTGTCTTTGAAACATTAGCGTCTGATTATACTGTGTCAATCACCATTTGGGGAATCTTCATCCGGACTGGGTTCTGGCTCATAGGGCACATAGGGCTCAACTTCCCAGGGCATCAAACCGCCGGTGTCTTCATAATCTGAGAAATACAGGGCGACAGCCCGGCGGAAAATTGGCGCAGCCACCTGTGATCCTTCACCGCCATTTTCCACAAGTACCACGACGGCAATATCCGGCCGCTGTGGATCATTTAACCGACTATAGCCCGCAAACCAGGCGTGAGCTCTGCCTGTTGGTGTTTCTGCCGTTCCAGTCTTCCCCGAAACGGGGACATTAAGCCCTTGCATGGCCCAGTAACCCGTCCCGCGCATTTCATCCACAACCATCCGCAATCCTTCTTGTATAGCTGCCAGTGTTTCTTCCGACACCGGGAGCTGACCATGCGGTTCTGGCGAGAACAAATAGGTTGGTTCACCTGTGGCTGGTTGAATCCTCTCGACCAGGGTTGGTCGGTAAAGATCACTGCCGTTGGCCAGCGCAGCAAAAAAAGTTGCGACCTGCAGAGGGGTAACAAGCACCTCGCCCTGTCCAATCGCAATCTGGGCGTTATTGACACATGTGCCCGGTGTTGCCGGAATATTGCCCGGTGCTTCTTGAATATCAATTCCGGTGGGTGCACTAAGACCAAAACCAAAGGCCATTTCAGGTAGAAAATCTTCCAGGTCTTCATTAAACAGGACTTCACCAATCCGATAAAACCAGGGATTGCAGGAACGCATCAATCCCTCAACTAAATTGAGGTCCCCACTGGCAGCTGTGCCATAACCCAGAGTCCAGTCATAGAGTGTCACACTGTTACAAACCCACATTGAATGTCCACAATTTAACATTGACCCGGGCCGGTAAATACCGGCCTCGAGGGCTGCTGCCATCGAGACGGTCTTAAAAACTGATCCAAGAGGATATTGGCCCTGGGTGGCGCGATTGAAGAGTGGTTGATTTGGATCAGTAAAATAGGAATCCATCAAACTGCGGTCAATTTCGGTCAGATCAAAGGCATTGGGGTCAAAATGTGGATTGGAGACCAGAGCCAGGATGCGTCCACTATCCACTTCCATTACAACAGCAGCACCACGCAAATCAGCGAAAGACGCCTGCAATCGCATCTGAAGGTCTTTATCCAACGTGGTATAGATGGATTGCCCCGGAACGGAGTCGCTGGCAGCCAGAAGAGACTGGATGTTCCCATCCGGCCCCATCAAATAGAGCGATCCGCCGCGCTCTCCGGATAATTCACGTTCAAATGAAGCTTCCAACCCTGAACGGCCGATTCGTTCATCCTGACGGTAACCCATTCGCTGATAGGTTTCCAGCTCCTCTTCAGGGATAAAGAGCATATACCCAAGAGCGTGGGGTGCCACACCTCCATCCACATAGAAACGTGACCGGATTTCATTGAGCCTGACGCCGCTGAATGCACGCAATGCATCGATGTGCGGCGCAATCGTCGCCTGGTTTAGCGTGATCACCGGCAGGTACCAGTCTGAAGGGGTTGCTGCCACCACCTGGGCCAACGTTTCGGGCTCGTAAAAACTGATCTCCGCCAGGGTTTCATAAACACGCTCAGCCTGATCCGGACTGATTTCACCCGGAACGAGTCCCACCGCGATGGCATTTTCATAGGCGGCCAGGGGCGCCCCGAAGCGATCAAATATCCTTCCCCGGGATGGGATTTTATGGTGGAATTCAATCCAGTTCCC
>SKPR01000091.1 GCA_007119455.1 Candidatus Brevefilum sp.
GATCTCCATTTATCCTTTCCGAGTCCGTTTTTCAAACCATAGCAGGTCTTTGCTAAATATAAAACGTTTTTATTGTATTCTTATATGTTCTTAAATAATTATACAACATCCATCAACTCGAACACCTGGCAGGGTTCGCTGAATCCTTTTGATGATTTGAAGTTGAGGATTTAGTTGATTGACTCAATGTTCTACAGGAAAATTTTCCAAACTACAGAGCAATTTGACCCGATTCAGGTATAGGAGTTTTTTGAGTTTTTATTAACTGTAGTCTTCTGGGTTTTCTTATTCCGATTTCACCCAAACAGCGTTGATGTTTGTATAGTCGTCAAAAAGTGGTGAAGCGAGCAGAAAATGGCTTTCTTTGTTTTGCAGGTCATACAACCATAGTTGGCCGTCAGCCCTGTATAGGAAGCCTGATGAATCAGGAAGCCAGCGAATTTCTAAGGGGTGCGTTCCTGACAAGATAGGTGTCTTTGACGTTATCGTTGGATCTGACAGGTAGGTCTGACCTGTTCGGGTAACTAAAACGTTGATCTTATGATCCGGTGCCTGGGCCAGGATGAAAATTGGATCTGTGAGAACGCGAAGATGGAGATCGTTATCCAACAGTATGCCTTCATCTTCACAATTGAGGATGATAAGATTATTGTGGAAACGAAAGAAAAAGCAGAATCCTTCCATTGTCCGGGTTAGATGATCATCTATGGTAAAGGACATCAAGGTGATTTGTGTGGTTTGTTCTTCATGATGATGCTGAATGATTAACAGGCGGTCATCGAAATATCGGATGGTCGTGAAAGCATCCTGAATTAGCGCTTGCTGTTCACCGGTCAGGATGTTAACCACTGAAAATCCGATGCCTCCGACCGTTTGTGATTGATGAATGATCCCGATTAACTCATGTGTGAGCCAAAACACAGTGGGGTTCTGGCTGTCATTGGGCAGGGTCACAGGCTTTGTTTCTTGAGAGATTAAGTTTAAAGTGTAATATCGGTCATCCTGCCATATCCCGGGTTCAAAAACAAACGACTTCTTGATGAGGACATCCTCTCCGGAAGGGCCAACCCAAAACCCCTTGACAAGGCCTGGAAGGGTTTCGAGTTGTCTGGCTTCACCCTTTTTGAGATCAAAAAGGTGGAGGTTGGTGCTGGTGTTTTCTTTGCCGAGCACGAACAACCAGAAACGATCGCTCTGGTACCACTGGACAGTCTGAATGGACTCACTGTAAGCTGCGAGTACAGCATCGGCCAGGGGTAGGATGGTGTTGGGTTCTTCGGTGAAATAGGCCAGGGCTTCTTGAGCAGCCAGATGGGGATCAAAGTAAACAGGTGAGTCGGGGAGGTGATGCACAGCATTGGTCTGCCCTGTTGACAGATCTATGAGCCCGAAGGCCCCGTCCTGAAAGTTTGTGCGGAGGTAATGACCACTGGGTGAGATATGGGGGCTGAGGTTGCCCCCTATGCCTTGTTCGGGAAGAGGGAAGGGATAAAATGAGCGGGTATTAATCTCGAGGTACTGAAAGGTGTGGTAATCGGTCTGAATCAGGAGTGTCGGCCCCGATATTGTTTCAGCCGTTGATGAAGATGGACGGACTGCTTCAGTAATGGTGGTCGTCATTGTTGGTTCTTCAACTTTATTCACAGGTGGATGTAGCGGTGCTATCGTGGCTTCAATTGATGAATCGGTCTCATCCAATATCAAACAGCCAGTTAATGTGAGCAGTGCAAGGATTATGAAAAGAGCGATTGTTTTCATGGGTGAACCAGAATCTCTCAAGCTAGGATGGTTTTTTCGAGACGAATTTCGTCTCGGATAGGAATGCCATTTAATCCGATTTCGGGGATAGCCGGTTTCAGTTTCCTGGAGTATTTTACCTGGTCCGCGTAAAGGGCAACCATCCGAAACCCACGGCGCTGGTAAAAACCCAAGGCGTGGAGGTTGTCGTTGGTCGTAATCGCAAATAGTATTTTGCATCCATTAGCCCTGGCTAATTTTTCCAGTGCCTCTAGCAGGGCAGTTCCTACACCGAGACCTTCTTGTATGCTGGCTAATGTTACGATTTCACATTCATCCTCGCTCATCTGGTGGTGCGAAAACCCCACCAGCGCGCCTGAGATAATGGCCTTAAGCCCTTCCAGTCGGGCAACATGGAAAATCTCACCATGAACAACAATGGTTTCATCACCCCAGCGTTCACGTACTAAGGCAAGGATTTCTGATTGGTCGTCAGGTTCAATGGGCCTAATTCGGATCGTCATCATACCTCTTTATCTTCATCATTATAATGTTAACCCAATCCTGGCGTGCTAAAATGAAGTTGACATGAGAACCAAGGGCAATTCAAACCATCAATGGTTTGCCAAAATATATCTGTGGGCAACGGAAATGCTATATCATTCGCTTGCCTGGGCCTATGATTTTGTCGCCTGGGTGGTCAGTTTTGGCCACTGGCATGATTGGCGGCTGGCTGCTCTTGATTACATCCAACCTGGCACAATCCTTGAAATCGGGTTTGGGACCGGTGAATTATTGCTGGAAATGAAAAGTCGGGGCTATGATATTACCGGGCTTGAGCTATCGCCACAGATGCATACCGTCACCCGGCGAAAACTCAAACAACGGGGTTTGACGGTCAAACGGGTTCGAGGCAGAGTAGAAGCTGTCCCTATCAAGGAGCAAGCATTTGCAAATGTGATCTCAACATTTCCAGCTCGCTATATCCTCAATGAGAATACCTTCTCTGAAATACGCCGTTTGTTGAAGGTGTCGGGCCGGTTTGTAATTGTAGGCCTCGGTGTACGATTTAAATCCGGGATTATACGCTGGTTGACTCGTTGGGCGTTAGGTGGGCCTTATAATGAATTTATCAACCACTTTATTGCTGAAGCACAGAAAAAGCGGTTTAAAGCAACGCTTCATGAATATGAAGATGAAATATCCCTACTACCCGTATTAGTTTTGGAGCGTGACGATGGTGACGGATTTGCGTAATCGAGAAGTCAATGGTGGTGAGGTTAAAGGTACACTCGAAGATGGTTATGAACTCTGTAATCCGGCGATGGATGAAAAAAAATACTGCCTCGCTCAGGTGGATAACTACATGCATCTTTCCAGGAGAAACTTCCCTCACCACCCGCCTTTCACACTGCAATTAGAAGCCCGCGTCTCAAATGCGAATGCTGTTGGCACCTGGGGCTTTGGACTGTGGAACGACCCCTTCAGTTTGGGTTTTGGTGCTGGTGGAATGTCTCGCTTGATGCCTGTGCCACCCAATGCAGCCTGGTTCTTTTATGCCTCTACAGAAAATCATCTCGCCTTGCGTGATGATCAACCCGGTAATGGTTTTCATGTGAAAGTCTTTCGATCACCATTGTGGCCTTCTATTTTGTCGCTGCTGGGAACACCGGGTTTGCCTTTGCTCTTACTACCTCCTGCAAGCCGGCTGATTCGGCGGCTTTCTAGAGCGGTGGTCAAGGAGGAATCACAACAGCTACAAGTTCCGAACAATGTCTGGCATGTTTATCGTCTCTCCTGGCGTGATGACACCGTGTCCTTTGATATGGACGGAAAACTGGTTTATGAAACATCGCTCACCCCACAGGGCAGAATGGGTTTAGTAATTTGGATTGACAACCAGTACTTCAGGTTCGACCCCCAGGGCAAATTAGGCTTTGGGTACCTGAAAATTCCTCAGGATCAGAGCTTGTTTGTGAGGAACCTGAAGGTGCCGGATAATTAGCCAGATAA
>SKPR01000100.1 GCA_007119455.1 Candidatus Brevefilum sp.
AGTAAACCGGGCAAACTTTTTACCTGTTCAATCAAGCTGTTCATAAAAATCTCCTTAATATAAAATAATGGGTTCAATCATCTTTCTAACTTCGATAAACCTTTTTTCAGCCACCTCATAAATCTCTGGTGTCAGGAAAGGGATTCCTGCATGTTCAACGATGAAGGATGCAGACACTGCACCTCTGACGGCTGAATCCTGAAGACTATCCCCATTTATCAGTCCTGCCAGGAGTCCGCCGCAATAAGCATTGCCTGCACCGATCGGATTGACAACTTCTACATTAACTGCCGGAATCAACCAGCATGCGCCAGTAGCTCCATCAGCAACCACAGAACCCGCCTCACCTAATCGCAGAGAGACGATATTTACCCCTGCTTCAAGAGTCAATTGAACAATTCTTTCCGGGTGATCTGACCCAAAGATGGAATGCGCCTCTTCCAGATTCATTGAAAAAACATCGGCACAAGAGACCAGGCGTGAAATCTCATCCGGGGATAAGCGACGTGAGGCAGATGTATAGGTTTCAATACTGACAAGCGCACCAAGTTGTTTGAGCTCTTCTATAAAATCGAACTCTACATCTAAAGGATCCACGCCAAAATGGCATCCCTGTTCAGCAGCAATTCCAGGCAGGCGATGTACCCGATGGGTCAGGTGTGAAGCCACAGCGCTGGGTGGTATTCGCCAAATCTGGATCCTTCGCCCATCTGCCTCCAGAATTTGCCACGCCCTCGGGGTCGGTTGTTCGCCTGCCAAGATTCCCTGCGTACTGATTCCCATCTGTTTCAGCCAGGGTAGTACAAATTCAGGGAGGTCAGGGCCAACACTGGCACATAAACCCACAGAATTGGACCAGAGACGCATACCAAAAGCAGCCTGCGGTCCGCCTCCACCCAGTACACCCATCTGGGTCATACCATCTGAAAATACAATATCATCAATGATGATATCAAAACCCCAAATATCCACGAGTAATCTCTACCTTCTCAACACCAGCAATACCAACCATATCAGGTTTGAATTTCCCTAATTATTGATCCACCTAAATGCTTGATCACAATCATCGCAAAACCTTGTAAAGCATTTCCTTCCACGCTGGCACATCAATCTCCCACACCACATCGACATTGGGATCATTATCCGTGACATTGCGTTCATCAACGACTGTCATGCCCCGGGTTAATTCACTGTCGGTTTCAATGTCAACATAGTGCTTGCTGACTCGTGTGCAGATCTCAGGATCCAGTGCCACAGCCATCGCAACGGGATCTGGCAATGGCAAAGCCGGATCACCCAACCATTCCCGGTTTGTTTGAATCGCCTGCCGATTGCAGTCAATGGTGAAATGTCCGTATTCTGTACCAAGTTCGCGGATATATTTAATATCCTCTTCCAGCAGGTTGGCCTCCCCCCGGCATAGTTCCCATCCCACCTGAACAAGAGGTAACCCGGCATGATAAACCAGCCTGGCAGCTTCTGGATCAACCCAAATATTGTATTCCGCCGCTGGCGTAATATTACCGACTGTATTAGCTGCCCCACCCATTACAACACATGATTTAATTTTGTCCTTTAAATCAGGGGCAATGCTCATAGCCATGGCAACGTTTGTTAATGGACCGAGGGTCACCAGTGTGATCTCTTTGGGGTACATTCGAAAGGCCTCAATCATGGCATTCACTGCATGTACATCTGCAGAAGCTCGTTCAGGCTCAGGGTAATTCATCCCCCCCATCCCATCCGGGCCATGGAAAAAATAAGCCCAAAAAGGTTCTCGTAATAGTGGTTGCTGTGCACCATCATAAACCGGGGTTTGTTTTCCGCACAATTCAACCGTATAACGTGCATTGCGGCTGCACATTTCCAGTGGCACATTCCCAGCAACAGTGCTGATACCTTCCACATGAACATCAGGCCAACGTAAAGCCATCAATATGGCAACAGCATCATCCGATGCTGTATCCGTATCGATCCAAAATCTTCGCATAAAACCTCCTTTAATGGGTAATAATGTAAGTTAACAGCTCAACCACGGATTTGCTATCAACCGATGTGGCTACCGTGGTTGAGTTTCGTTCACCCCATATGCGGTGAATGTCTGCGATTGTTTTGCCCTCACAACGACCTTCCGTCACAACATGCACCGGCGCCTGAATGCAACTGAACAACTCAGGGGCTAACAAGTAAGCAATAACAGAGGGGTCATGTAAGTGAAAAGCACCAGCCAAACCATAGAATTGATCATGAAAATCCTGATAACAGGGCTGAATTTCCCTGAGTAATTGGCTGGCCGGGTTGTTAGCAGCATAAAGCAGATCCAGATCAGCCGGCCTGACCAGAATTTTCGTTGTGACATCCAATCCAATCATCGTTACATCCCAATCTGCCCGGAAAACAAGTTCAGCAGCATGGGGATCGTGAAAAACATTGGCTTCAGCCAGGGGTGAAATATTCCCCGGCGCAAATACACTCCCACCCATCAACACCACCTCTTCCACCAATGAGGCGATTTCGGGGGCTTGATGAAGAGCCAGGCCAATATTCGTTAAAGGCCCTAAAGGGACCAGGGTCACCTCGCCGGGATACTTCTTGATGGTATCAACAATGAATTGAGCTGCCGGCATCGGGTCCAACTCACCCTTTGGCGGTGAAGGGTTGGTGTTTCCCATCCCATCCAACCCGTGTACCATCGTGCCCAAATCCAGGGAGGAACGCACCAGTGGTCCTCCAGCCCCTCTCGCCACCGGGATGTGATCGTTTCCTTCCAATTCGACCAATCGCAATCCGTTGAGGGCGCAGTTATCCACATCGGTATTGCCAAAAACTGTGGTTAACCCCAGAACGTCCAGTTCAGGTGAGCGTAACGCGGCCAAAATCGCCCAGCTATCATCAATCCCAGGATCAGTATCAATTAATATTTTTTGACTCATCATGCACCTTGTTATTCTTTGATAATTCTGATATGGATTTTCCTGGAACGGGGTCCATCAAATTCACAAAATAAAATTCCCTGTGAACCACCTAACAACAACTCACCATCCGTAACAATCAGCGCTAGTGTAGCCCCGGTGATTGTCGATTTAATATGTCCGGCTGCATCAGCGGGTGTATCGTAGATATGTTCAAAGTCAACCCGTGTCGGTACCAATCGTTTGATTTCATTTTTAATGTCACTATTTGTGGCAGGATCCATTATCGAGTTTAATGTTATCCCAGCAGTCGTATGAGGGACAGCCAACACACAGATGCCCTCCACAACACCACTTTCACGTACGAGTTCCCTGATCTCTGTTGTGATATTGACCAGGCTTTCTTTGGGTGGCGTTTGAATATGAATGGTTTTCAACACAGTTTCTCCTTTATAAAAAAATATAATAATCGTAACTGCTCAGGTAGTTCTGCTGCTGAAGGTTTGGGGGTGTGGTGTGGCGGTGAAGCTGCCAGACCACATCCCCCATATTCCATTGCAGGCTGAGTAGTTACAATTTACACAAAATAATACTTAGAACACAACAGTATGACCCAGAACGGACTGCATCTCATCCCGGGTTGGAACCTGTGTGCCGGATCCGAATTTTTGCACCTTTGCTGCACCCATCGCATTCGCAATCTCGAGGGCCTCCTGTAGAGAGAATTTCCGAATCAGGGCAATAATCAACGCAGCAGCAAAGCTCGAAGCAGCGCGCAGTCCCAGAATAGTCATGTGGCATACACAACCGACACTGGCCATATCCGCTCGTGGCG
>SKPR01000024.1 GCA_007119455.1 Candidatus Brevefilum sp.
GATTCTTCTAAACGCAGTAATTGCCGTGAAAGCGTATTTCCGGAAAAATCGACCAGGGCAACCCGAATCAGGGCAACATCGACAGGGTTAATGGCAGCTTCGAGCCTAATGGGCGAGGTCAGCTGAGAACCATCCCCGGGTGTGAGAATCACAATCATATTGATATTTTGAGACATACCCCATCGGCTGGGGGTTAAAACCAAAACCAGGATGAGACACAGTGCGGCCAGCAGATACAATCGCTTCTTCATAGTGCTTTTAGACAACCTGTAAACCGGACTCTAAATTGAAGCGCATAATCAAATTTGGACATGGACATTGGAAAGCCAGGCGGGCCTTACCGGTTTTTCCGGTTTATAGCGGATGCTGGTTGCACCAACCTGAACAGGCTGTAGCCAGTCAGCAGCAGCAAAACGGCAAACATGACCACAAACACCCAATCACCGGATTGAGCAAAATAGCCGGCACTATTCACCATGGCATAGATCAGCATGCCTGAAAATACAAGGTATGTTTCCTTTGCCAGGGTAACCTGACGCAAAACCAGGATGCCGCTGAAGATCAAACCGATTGCCGTAAACGCTTCTGCTGCCAGATGAAAAGCAATACTCCATGGCTCGGTTTGCAATTCAGGCACATTACCCGTTATAAGAAAGAATGACCACTGGGCAAGCATCAGGATGCCGACGCAAATGGCATATATTCCTGAAAATTTCATTTTTATTATTTCCTTTCACAAGCGTATGATATGATCACCGAATTTGGCGCAGTGCCTTAATTCCTGATCCAGAGCCAGGGCAATTGCAAAGTCAATCGTTTTGATTTTATAAATTGTATCCGAGAACTGATCACCTCATCCGACGCTATGCGCCATCTTCTCCTCGAGGAGAAGGCCTTTTAAAACATCCATTTAAGGACGGAACTCAGCATATTGAGAAATCGGATGAACCAATTCATAGTTTTACGTCAACTTTGCAATTGCCTTGATTCCTGATCGAACATCATCCTTGTTTTAATGTCGTCCTAGGAGAAGATTTCACTTGATCACCGATTTTTGTTTGCTGATATATCGTCATACGGGTTAACCCTGACAATGATGTGAATCCCAATTATGAATAGCTAAATTGTCAGGTAGAAGTAAGGCTAGATTTGTTTTCAGCAACCCATAACAAGCAAATTGCTGAGACAAGAATCCATTGCATGAACATTCCAATGGTGATCCGCTGGAGGATGCCCATGATTGGGCTCACATTTGCAGCAGCAGCTGCTGCTGCACCTCCTGAGAGGAAGATCAAACCACAGGTGACCAACGTATAGATGCCCAGGTTTTTCAGGTGGGGAATTCTTGTCAGCCATGCACCCAGAAATAAAGTAGACAATATTGTGCCCAGAGACAGGATCCCAGCCAGGATCAGATGGATTGTCCCGATTACTGTGGCGGGTTCATTACGAGGGTCCATCGGGAAAAAGAGGTTTGTTGAGAGACCAATCAAACCCACCAGGAGCACAAGGTAGCTGCCCCATTTTCCTGTCCAATGTTTTGATTTTTGATGATTAACAAAACTCAGAACACCTGCAGCATAACCGATCAGTAAAAGATTATAAATCGAAAACAAGCTATCGAGCAAAAGTTTATTCGGAGCACCCGGTACGGTTAGTTCACTGATAGCATGGGTGGCATGGCTGTAGTCAGTTCTCAACCATGTGCCAATGATCACTGTACCAATATACACTAGCGGCGCTATGATACCAAAACCCAAGAGCAATTTATTTTTCATGGCATTCCTCTCAAGACCCATATCGGGTAACTGTTTTCAGGCTGTCCCAAAGCTACTTAAAAACAAAACTGAAGACTGCTCACAAGCCCAGAGCAGTCTTCAGAGCTTACAAACTTAGACGTCAAAGGCTATAGATCTCACCATACTTATCACGCAGGTATTGGACATAAGGTTCCGGTGTGATCTTGCTCCCGGTCGCTTTGATCATGATTTCCTGAGGTTCGTACTTGCTCCCATACTGGTGGACATGCTCACGCATCCAGCCTAATATCGTGTCAAATTCTCCACGGGCGATCTCATCCGGAACATTGGGGTTTTCTTCTAACATCTTATCCCAAAGCTGAACCGAAGCCAGGTTACCGAGGGCATAGGTGGGGAAGTAACCGATCATCCCGCCCGACCAGTGAATGTCCTGCAACACACCCTGGGCATCATCAGGCGGCGTGATACCCAGGTATTCTTCCATCCGGGTATTCCAAATTTCAGGGAGGTCTGCTACTTCAATCGTACCCTCCATCAAACCGATTTCAATTTCAAGGCGCAGCATGATGTGCAGATTGTAGGTTGCTTCATCTGCTTCCACACGAATGTAGGAAGGTTCAACCCGGTTGATACCCCGATAGAAGTCAGTCAGGCTGATGTCAGTGAGGTATTCCGGAAACAGCATCTGCATGGAAGGATAAAAGAAGGACCAAAATTCTTTACTGCGCCCGATGATGTTCTCCCAAAGTCGGGATTGGGACTCGTGGATCGCCAGGGAAGCTGCCCCGGAGAGCGGGTGCCGTTTATACTTCTCAGCCACACCCTGGCCATACATGGCATGACCGGCCTCATGCATGGTGCTGAATAGTGCTGATACACCGTCATCTTCCAGGTAGCGGGTGGTAATCCGAACATCCCCCAGGCCAAATTCTGTGGTGAACGGGTGCGGGGCAACATCCAGCCGTCCCCGGTTCCAGTCGTAGCCAAAACGCGTGATGACGTAACGACCGATGATCTTCTGGTATTCCTCTTTGAAGTTCTGTTTTATAAAACCGTTATCAGGCGGTTCTTTTTCAGCAATTTCCTGAAGCAGTGCAACCTGTTGTGGCCTGAGCGCATCAAAGATTTCTTTAACATCGGCTGTCTTCATGCCGGGTTCGTAATCATCCAGCAAGGGGTCATAGATATGGTCGAATGGTTTAAAGAGATCAGCATATTGTTTTCTAAGGTCGACAATCTTTTCGAGATGCGGTTCAAAGATAGAAAAATCTGATTTGGTTTTGGCTTCGACCCAGGCATTATTAGCCACAGTCGTGGCCTTAATGGATTCCATTATCAGGGGCAGAGGGACCTTGGTTTGTTTCTCATACTGCTTTTTTATGACTTTCACAGCACGCGCCTCGTCGGTTTCTGCTGTTAAATCGCCGACTTCCTCTTCAAGATCGGCAATCAACTGGCCGACCTCATCCGTGGTGAATTTTTCGTGCAAAATCCGTCCAAGGGCTGCCGATTGGGTCCCTCGCTCTTCCACACCCCCCGGTGGGATATTGACATACTGATCCCATCCCAATACAGCACTGATGTGTGAAAGGTCACTTAATTCAGCGATTAGATCGAGCAATTTTTGCATTTTTTCAGAGTGTTCTGTTTTATCTGTCATATTTTTTCCTCTTTGGTTTATCACAAATTATCGGGTGTCACCGAGCAAGGCAATGATCAAACAATCTTCCATCGCAGCGGCTTTTCATCCAGCGCATTTACAACCTCTGACAGGATGTCGTGGCCAGCTCGCAGTTGAGCCTCTTTAGTCTGACCCCCAATATGGGGCGTTGCCACGACCTTGGGGTGCATGGCCAGGGGTGAATCCCCAGGAGGTTCCTTCTCAAATACATCCAGGGCCGCACCAGCTACTTTACCACTTTCCAGTGCTGCCAGCAGGGCCGCCTCTTCCAACACACCGCCCCGTGCCAGATCAATAATCAAGACACCGTCCTTCATCATATCGAGGGCTTTATCGTTGATGATGTAGTGCGTTGATTCGGTATGGGGGACATGCATGGTGATGAGGTCTGACAGTTTGAGCAGTTCATCAAAACTGACAGGTTGAGCGCCTGCGGCCTTGATTTCTTCGGCTGGGCGATTTGTGTCGTAGGCAACGATTTTCATATCAAATGCCAGGGCACGTTTGGCAACCGCTTCACCGATATTGCCAAAACCAATCACCCCCAGTGTTTTCTGGTAAAGTTCGGTGCCGACCAGTTCTTTTTTCAACCACTCACCGGATTTCATCCCGGCATCTGCTTTTGGAATGTCCCGGATCAGGCTCAACATCAACCCCATGGTCAGTTCTGCCACAGAAACTGTTGTGGCAACCGGAGCATTGACGACCGTCACACCGTGGGCTTCGGCAGCTTGCAAATCGATATTGTCGACTCCCACACCCATACGGCCGACGACTTTGAGGTTCTCAGCCTTCGAAAGGACGTCTTCTGTGATTTTTGTGCGTCCCCGAACAATAACTGCATGATAATCACCGATCACATCCAGTAATTCCTCAGCAGAAATGCCTTTTTGATCACTCAACTCAACTGTTGAAAGCAGTTCCTTGTCGGAGATCGGGGCCAGTCCGTCTGTCAATAAGATTTTCCATTGCATTATTCTATTCACTCCTTAATAATTTGAAAGGTTAAAAAGCCAGCACATGTTTCAATACACGTCTATGTTATTTTATCAAGGTTTTTTAGCCTTGAGTCAGTGAAAAGGTTTAAATGATGACGAATCTGTAATTACTCAGCATGCAAGGGAAGCCAGGATCCCCAGCCTTCGGCAGCAGGACTGCCTGAGCAATTACATGTATTTTCCAGAGCTGGCTGTTTTTCAAGCTGAGTTTTTTCTTGATAATGTGCGAATATCCCCCCTGCGCACAGTAACACCGGTTTGATCCAGGTACTCAAGGACGGCCACTGCATATTTCCGGCTGGTATCGAATTTGTCCCTCAGCTCAGCCAGACTGATGCTGCCATGTTCCTGGATATGGTCAACAACGGTGGTGCGCATCTCATGGAACACATGTGGCTGCAGGACAACATCATCGTTGATTTGAACCAGTTGGCCGGTGGCCACCAATGCAGACAGGAGTTCTTCCCCGATGGCAGCAATGGTCTGTTTCACCGAAGGTGGGGTATAGGGTTGGGCATCAAACTGATCCAACAGGGTCGTAATTTTCTTTTGCTGGGTTTCTGAAAATTCAACCTCGTGTTCTTTTAATCTTAATTGCGATCCTTCATCAACGATCTGCTTCTTGTCCGCCAACAATCTGACCAGTGCATCAAACAGGTTAGCTGAAAGACCGGATTGCGATTTGAGTCGTTCACGGGGCATACCCGGGCGAAGGGGGTAATCTTTGTGAAAGTTTGCCAGATCATCAAGGATCATCCTGGTATGATGGTGCAGGGTTTCTTTTTTGATCACCAGTTGTCTCCCCGCCAATTCGATCAATTGTCCCTGGCTGATCAGTTGGTCGGCAGCATCTCTGGCCGGTTCGGATTCAAGACCCGATTCTTCGATCAATAAGTTTAATGGGGCTGCACCCATTTTCTGAGCGGTCTGGATAAGAATATCTTCAGGTGTACCAACCAGCAATTGTTCAAGCGCTTCCAACCGGTTTTGGTCAAATCGTCTGTGACGGCGTTTTGGGTGCGGATCAACCACCTGGCCGCCCGCAATGGTGGCTGGTGGTGAAGGCCGGCGGAGGATGAATCGATCCTGACGTAAGGCCACAACCGGTCTCTGAAGCATTAATTGAAGAAAACCATCCTGCCCTGGTTTTAATTCATGTAATCCCAGCAACCTGACCCTGGCCATGACTTCAGCAGCGCCCAGGAAGAATTTGACAGTTGTATTATGCTTCAATGGGGCATCCGCATCAGGGAGCAACGTACACCAGACATCCAGCATTTTAGAAGTCTGGTAGTCTCCTGGATGGGTGATAACATCCCCCCGGTTGATCTGGTCAACACTGACACCGCTAATGTTGACCGCAGTGCGACTGCCAGGCCGGGCGTTTTCTTCGGTTTGTTTATGTGTTTGTAAACCTCTCACCCTACCATCAACCCCCTGCGGCAACACAGACACGCTATCACCAACGAATAACTGCCCGTCCTGGAGTGTACCGGTCACAATCGTGCCAAATCCGGGCAGGGTAAAAACCCGGTCAACGGGCAGACGTGGACGTCCCAGATCAGGGCGGTGTGGCCGATCTGCCAACACATTGTTTAAGGCCTGTATAAGCGCTGGAATGCCTTCGCCCGTTCGGGCGCTGACACGGATAATCGGCGCATCTTCCAAAACCGTCCCGGATAGGGTTTCAGCCAGGTCAGCTTCCACCAGATCCATCCATTCCGGTTCTTTGATCAAATCCGTTTTGGTTAAGGCAACCACCCCGGCTGGTATCTGAAGCAAATCCAGAATGGCCAGGTGCTCCCGCGTTTGGGGCATCACCCCCTCATCGGCAGCGACAACAAACAGAACGGCGTCTATGCCACCGATTCCGGCGAGCATATTTTCGATAAAATCCCGATGACCGGGCACATCAACGATTCCGACTTCTTCGCCATCGGGCAACTCGAACCAGGCAAACCCCAGCTCGATGCTCATCGAACGTTCCTGCTCTTCTTTTAAACGGTCAGGGTTGATGCCGGTCAACCTGTTGATGAGCGTGGATTTGCCATGATCAACATGGCCAGCGGTGCCGATTACGCGCACGTTTGTTTCCCGATTCTGTGATTAGTCTTTGAAAATTCGGTTGTAATTCTCTATCGATTCCCGGGTGGTCTTTAGAAGCCCCTGCAGATATTTGATTTCTTCTCTGCCTACCTGCTGTAAACTATCCTGCAGATTTCTAATCATGGTTTCCATGCTGGCAATTTCCTCGGTGAGGGTTTCAAGCTCACGGGTCATCTCACGGTTTTGTTCCTCTTGAGCGAGGGTGTAATTGGCCCAGCGTTTTTGATCATCGGATTTGAAGGTCGTCCATTCCTGGCGGAAGCGGTCTTCATTGAGACGTTGGATTTCAGTGATCTCATTCACCCGGCGATCAAAGCGTTGCGTGACTTCATCCAGACCGGCTTGAGATTTTTTAACAGAATTATGGGTATCATCGAGTTTTGCAATCTCTTCTTCCAGGCCATCGGTGGCTTTTTCAATTTCATTGAAGCGCTCCACCCATTGCTTGAACATCCTGTCTCGATCGATTTGCATTACATTGATCTTCTCAATAAAAGCCGTTTGTTCTTCCAGCCTCTCGGATTCCGCGTCCAGCAGGTTTTTGATCCGGCCTTCGAATTTCCGGACGGTATCCCCGACAAGATCCTGTTTACCCCGGATTTCATCCTGGCGTTTGCGTATGGCGGAAACTTCTCCCTGAATGTCAGTCAGACGTTTAACGTCCTGCCGCCGGTTTTCTTCAATCATTCGGAAATTACGTTTGTAATCTTCATCAATATGCCCGATTTCATGCACCTGGCTTTTCACTTCTTCAATCAACCTGGCAAGACGGATGTCTTCATCCTTCCGGTCTTCAATGGCTTCTGCCAGGCCATCAAATTCTGCCAGGTGTTTCCGCAATGTCACTACATCGGATTGCACATCCTGAATCTGCTGTTGGTTTTTTCCGGTAACGATGAATTTTTCTTGAAAATCACCCTTGATATCATCAATTTTCTTGTTCGCATCGGTTCGCAAAGCACTGATACTGACTTCGAATTGCTCCAAACGGGCCATCAGAGTGTTCAGCCGGGTGATTTCGCTTTCCATATCCCCCAGCCGTTTTCGAAGGCTTGAATTCTCTGTTTCATAATTATCCAGCTTACTCTGTAATGATGCGATCACAGTTTTATCATTCCTGCGTTCATTATCCAACCAGGCAAGGCGTTTTTCCAACTGTTCTATATCAAGTGTGCTATCCATTGTATTCACCTATCATTTTCGGGGGCTCGTAAAGCCTCATTTAAAACGAGGGTTCATTATATCCTTTTCTGACTAGATTATACACAATAGAGCCAGATCTGTTGAACCACAATTAATGATGTACATGTTCGTGCCAAATTAATTATACGGATGTTACTGCAACTGTGTGAAAGCCGTCAAGGTGGTCCTGATGGGGTCAAGGAAGATTTGCGGGAATAAACCCATCAGAATGATCACGACGATAATGATCAAAGCCGGCAGGTAATCGCTCAACTTCTCATCCTTCGACCAGGATTGTGGCATGGGCTGTTCGGCTGGTTTTACCAGGCTGGCTATGGCTTTGAATGTAAACAGAAACAAACCGAGGTTGCCTACAAACACCCAGATCCCAAGACCTGGTGCAACATCCAGGACGCCGGTGAACAAGGCCGTTTTGACCGGAGACGAAGCTAATAATGGTAAACCGGCAATGCTGAATTGCGCTGTAACCAGCTCCAGGGAGAGGAAAGGAAACCGCCGGGCAAAACCCTGCATGGTCTGGAGGTTAAGGGTCTCTAAATGCACCTCAAATTTCGACAGGGTATATCCCCAAAGCCAGTAGGCCATGGCCCGAGCCGGGAATAACATCAATAGCCAGTTCAAACCACCCTGAATGGCCAAACCGAGCGCGATGAGGGAAAAACCTGTTTCCATGAGGGCGGCAAACCCGAAGGCTCGTTTAAAATCGTCCTGGATGGCGGCCCAAATGCCACCCAACACGACCATCAGACCGCCAATCATGCGCAACACCTGAAAAACATCCTGGGATGTGCGTAAAAAAGCATATCGATCAAAAAAATTCAACCCAAAGGTCAGTATTGTTGTTGGTAAAATAAACAGCAGGAAGCTGGTGACATTGGGATGACTGCTTTCACTGATCATCGGCACCCAGCTATGAAATGGAAAGACGCCCAATAAAAGCGCAAAACCTAACCCAAGCACCAGCATGGACTGGCTGACCAGCGGGCTGTCGGGTGGCAATGTAAATATGCCAGTCAGCAACCAGCCAGCGATCAGGATGAAGGGCATGGCAATGGTTTGTAAACCCAGGTAACGTAAAATACCGGGTGATGGCCTCTTTTGCGTGTGTGAAAGGGCAGGAATGGTGGCCAGGATAGCTGTCTGTATCAGAAGCGCAGCATATAAAAAAGGCTGAACGCCCAAGGCCGCCGTCAGCAGACCACTCACCACCAAACTGGTAGGGCGAAATATCTCTGGTGTATCCGTTACCCAACTGCTGAGAATCCAGAGGGTCGTGGCAAGATAAACCAGTGCAACTAAGGGCAGCATTTCCGAGACGATCGTGATCTGGCGGCCCAGGAATGCCAGGCGTTCGACGAAGGTTATGGTGAAGGGACCCAGAGAAAGGGTCAAATCTTCCGGGAAGAAAATCGCCAGCAGGGTTAATCCAAGCGCTGTTGAGATGGATAGGATCAGGCTGAGGGTTCGACGCTGGAACAATGTTCCGGTAACCAAAGCCATAAATATTGGCACAAGCACCCATAGGATGGGCGTATTAATGTTCATTCTGCTCCCTCTTCTTCAGGGGCAGGCGCCAGTTCACCTTCCATTGAGATAAAATAAACACCAACCAGGGCCAAAGCAAGGTTCACGATGACCATCAGTCCAGCCAGCAATGTGGAGAGTTCCAGGCCAGCATGGATCACTTCAAATCCCGCCAGAAAACTGAGCAGGCTGATAATCGTCAGGTAAGCGCTGGATGTAGTTCCCAACTGGACTAATGCCATCCCGATCAACATGATCCCGCTCTGAACAATGACCAGGTCCAACCGGGGAAAGAAATTGGCCTGTAAATCGGGTGCCAGCAAAAAGATCAGGATGATCATCAGAAGCCCAACCAGCCCTCTAAAAATCAAGCTGGCACTGGATTCTGATGATGTATCCGGCTTGTTTTGACGAAGACAACTGAGCGCAATGGCTGCGCTCGCCATCCATCCCACAATCAGTTTGATCACAGACATACCAACCGGCCAGGAAAGTGCCACCAGGGCAAATACAGCCAGGTATTGAATTCCCAGAGCACCCGTATTGATGCGCCAGTCTCGAAAAACCAGAATAGCCATGGCAGAAATGACAATCACAATGAAAGCCAGGGTGGAAAGCAACATCATATCAACCGCCATTTCCCCCGGTTATGACCAAAATAAGCAGGACCAATAATAATAATGTCCAGAGTAAACCGCCTTCACCTTCCAGGATGGCTGAGATGGTGCGAAAAACTTTGCTGAGTGAAGCATGAATCTGCCAGCCCAACCGGTAGACCCATTCCAACCGAAAGACTTTTTCGAGGAGTGGTAGAACCCGTTCCATGACCTTAACAAATTTACTGTTTGACGGGAAATGGAGGTAAGGGGGATTGATCCCAAAACGTTGGACGAGGATAACCGCGCCAATGACCAGGAGGGTGCTGATTAATGCCAGCCACCAGATACCCGGGGTAAACGATCCCGGCCAGCCAACCAGACCCAAGGCGACCAATGCCTGGATGATGACAATCAAACCCAAGGGGTAGACCAGGCGGGCCCAAGATTCTAATATGCCAGGCTGCCCACCCGGTTCAAAAATGCGGATAAGAAACCCAAATATCATCAGGGCATGGGCGATAACAAAGAGAAAAGACCAGAAATTAACCCCATTCGCGACCAGGCCAAACCATCCACTGGCTAGCGGTGTGAAGGGTAGCCCCATCAATCCAAGCAGACCAAAATATTGCAGGAAATTCATCCTTTGGATTCGGGGATAATAAAGAAACAGAAGGCTTCCTGGCAATAGTAGGGCAATGCCCCAGGCCAGGCTGGCTTGTGGTGCTCCGTTGAGGACTGAAGCAGTCGCTGGTGCGGCCCAGGCCACAATCCAAAAGGGCCGACCTTCAATCTCATCTGTAGCAGATATCCAACGAACAGCGGCATACAGTGCAGCAAGGGCCAGCAAGCCATTAAACAGAGGCAACCAGGGTTCAAGGGCGGGGGAGATCAGGTTTGCGGGTAATCTTGCCAGGAGAGTCAGGCTGGCAGCAACCGGCGCCAACCGGATGATGTTGCCAACACCCCGACGTAATTCGGGCTCTTTAAGAAAGGGCAGGTTGAGCGGAAAAACACCCAGGCGCAATCCAGCAGCCAGCATGAAGAGAAAGGCCGCTTGCTGGGGGATGCCTGTAAGATCAAAATCACCAGAGACCTGTCTGCCAATACTGGTCCCCAACATGAGTGATAGAATGGCAGCAGTACGAACCCCATATGAGATAATGATGCGTAAATTATGTTGGGCAGAACTTTTCAATCGCAGCAGGTATACCAGTTCCAGTAAATCACTGATAATCCAGATAAGCATCAGTGTCAGGCTGGTACCTGATTGAATGGCCAGCAACCCAAACCCGGTGATAACCAGACCAGCCGACCACGCCTGAGGATTGCTATCATAACGGGTCCGGGCAGCATCTGAGAGGATGACTGCCAGTGTGATGGTGGTCAGAGCTAAAATATAGGGCCAGGAATCATAATCAAGCAATAAAGAAAGGCGGCCGACAAGGTAATCGCCGGGAAAACCCCAACTGAGAATCGGCAGGGAGGTCGGCAGACGGAGACGCAGGAATAAAACAACCACCCATGCAATGGAGGAGGCCACAGCCGCGACCAACCAGCTTGTCCCAAACCTGGGCTGAAGTTTGTCCAATATGAAAATGGTCAGGGATGCTATCAAGAGCAGCCCAACGGGAAGAAGCAAAAGCATGGATCAGGTTATTCTAATCAACGAAGGATCTCACCTTCATGCCGGTGAAGGAACCGTCCACCACCGGGTTTACCATACCAGTTATCACCATCAACGATCTTCTGTCCACGCAGGAAAACCATCACCGGGAAACCTGTGAGATGCCACCCCTCAAACAGATTGTAATCGGTGCGGTGACGGGCAATGTTGACACCATATTCAAGTTCTTTATCCGGATCCCAGATGGCAATATCCGCATCAGCACCGGGTACCAAAGCGCCTTTTTGAGGGTAGAGGCCAAAAATCCGGGCAGGGTTGGTGCAATGCATGGCCACGAATTGGTTGGGGGTTATCCGGCCGGACACGACCCCGGTGGTCCATAAAATGGGCATCCGATCTCCTAATGCGGGCAACCCATTGGGGATCTTGGTGAAATCTTCTCTGCCTAATTCCTTGCCGGGGATGGCCACCTTTTCGCCTTCGTAAGTGATGGGATTGGTGCCATCGTAGAAAAACGGGCAATGGTCTGTTGACATGACCTGGATAATGCCGTCTTCAATGCCTTCCCAAAGCCGGGTGTTATCCACTTCTGTCCGCATGGGGGGTGAGCAGACCCATTTTGCGCCGTCTTCGCGGCGCAGATCATCTTCTACGAAGAATAGATATTGCGGACAGGTCTCCCCCATCATGTTCAGACCATGCTCACGGGCATAGGCTAATTGATCCACCTCTCCTGCCGCATTCATGTGCACAAGATAAAGAGGTGCATCCCCTGCCTGGGCTGCCAGAGCTGCGGCTCTTAATGAAGCTTCCACAGCACCCCAGGCTGGCCTGGTTCGGGCATGGAAGTAAGGGTCTTTATTTCCGGCTGCCAGGGCTTCATCAACCAGGATGTCGATCACATCACCATTTTCTGCATGAACGAGGGTCAACATGCCGGCTGCTCGCGCCACACGCATTACACGAAAGATTTCCCCATCCGAAAGACGCAGGCGTCCATTATAGGCTGTGAACACTTTCAGGCTGGTGACACCCAGATCCGGCAGCGTAAAAATCTCTCTGGCAACTTGCTGATCAAAACGGGTGATATTCATATGAAAGCCAAAATCAACCGATGCTTTAGGGTCAGCTTTGGCACGCCACCGGGCGATATTTTCTTCCAGCGTTCCTTCATCTTGAGGGACAAAATCAATCACCGAAGTCGTGCCGCCAAAAGCAGCGGCCTTACCGCCTGTATAATGATCGTCGGATGAAACGGTATTGAACATGGGCAGGTCGAGATGGACATGGACATCAATCCCGCCGGGCAAGACCAGTTTCCCTTCTGCGTCCACAACTTCTGCATTGGGGTGTGATAGATTCTGTCCGATGAGCTTGATTTTTTCATCTTCGATCAGGATATCGGCTTTAAATGATTCACTGGCTGTAATCAGCGTTCCGTTTTTGATTAAAGTTTCCATGGGTTTTACTCCGAGTACTGTTAAATTGAGTTGCTTATCACGTCAATCATTTTAACCGATTATGGTGAAATCAGCTTTGACCTGTTCAGGATTATAATTAATTGAAGAAGCTTTGTAAAACATGGCTTCATCTTACTTTATTCGTGGTGGAAATAAAAGCGAAAAGGACTAAATCAATGCAAGACAGGATCAGATTTTTATTCAGCAAAATTCGAGAACATCTGTGGATTAAACCATTGATGATCTGCCTTTTTTCCATTTTAGCAGCTATTGCGGCCAGGCTGGCGGATGAAATTGAGTTTCTCGAAATTGTGCCGGAAATAACAGCC
>SKPR01000171.1 GCA_007119455.1 Candidatus Brevefilum sp.
TGATCCTTTCAGCAGTCGGTTTACTGGTTTTGCCGATTATCAGCGGTCTTTTCCAGATCATCACCCGACGGTTGATCGCCCAGGTAGGCGAAGGGGTCATCTATGATCTGCGTGTTTCCCTTTACGAACATCTGCAACGTATGTCACTACGGTTTTTCACCCATACCCAGCTGGGCGAATTGATCAGTCGCTTGAATAATGATGTGGTCGGCGCCCAGACTGCCATCAGCCGAACACTGGTGACTCTGGCAACCAACTCAATCGAAGTCATCGCCGTCCTGGCTGTGATGCTAACATTGGAATGGCGTTTAACCCTGATGGGGATCTTTATCCTGCCTCTTTTCATCCTGGCAGCACGCCGCCTCGGACGGGTGTTTCGAAGAATAGCCCGACGACAGATGGAAATGAATGCCCGGATGAATGCCAATATGAACGAAACCCTCAATATTGGGGGCACCTTGCTCGTAAAACTATTTGGCCGGCGTGATTCGGAGGTTGATCGCTTTAGCCGCCGTGCTTCAGAAGTCAAATCACTGGGAATCCAGCGGGCTACCATGGGCATCATCTTTATGGTCATCGTGAGTCTGCTAACCGCTGTGGGAACTGCCCTGGTTTATGGTGTGGGGGGTTACCTGGTCATTCTGAACCTGTTCACCCTGGGAACGATCGTGGCTTTTGGCGATTATCTCTCCCGCCTATATAATTCGTTTCAGGGACTGGTCAACGCTCCCGTAGAATTTGCCACATCGATGGTCAGTTTTGAACGGGTCTTCGAAGTCATTGACCTGCCAGTCGGAATCCAGGAAAAGGACGATGCTATCTCCTTCAAAGACATCGAGGGCCATATCGAATTTGACGCAGTAACATTTAAGTATTCTGACTCCCAGGAAGGTTTGCTGAACGATGTCTACCGGCCCCACCTGATGGAAAAAGCCGGCGGAGTCCTCTCTGATGATGAGGAACCTTCACCTTCACCAAGATTATCTACCAGCCAGGCCAGGAAGCTTGCTCTCAAAAATATTACTTTCACTGCTCACCCAGGCGACCTGGTTGCGCTGGTCGGGCCCAGCGGTGCCGGTAAAACGACACTGACCTATCTGATACCACGTTTATATGACCCAACCAGGGGTGCCATCCATATCGATGGTTATGATCTGCGCGATGTGAAGCTCGATAGCCTGGCCACGGCAATCGGGATGGTAACTCAAGAAACCTATCTATTCCACGACACCATCCAGGCAAATCTACGTTACGCCAACCCCCAGGCCAGTGATGAAGACCTGATCAATGCAGCCAAGGCAGCCAATATTCACCAGTTCATCTCAGAATTACCCGAAGGTTATAACACCATCGTGGGTGAACGAGGCTATCGATTAAGCGGCGGAGAAAAACAGCGTCTGGCACTGGCCCGGGTTTTACTGAAGGATCCGCGCATCATGATCCTCGACGAAGCCACCAGTCACCTCGACAGCGAATCAGAAGCGCTGATCCAGGAAGCCCTGGAACGCATGTACACCAATCGTACAAGCATCGTCATCGCTCACCGGTTAAGCACGATTCTCTCTGCGGATTTAATCCTGGTTTTGGATAAAGGCGAGATTATTGAACGTGGCACCCATCAGGATTTGCTCGGTCTGGGTGGACTTTACGCCCACCTCTATGATACCCAGTTCAATCAATCGAATAAGTGACCCGGAAATACCTTGTTTTAGATTGTCTCATCTGAAAAAATCGTCTTTTCAGTCTGTGATAATGCCCTGTCCAAAATACACATAGCGGTAACAGTGTTCGAAACCTAATTTTTCATATAAAGCCAGGGCTGGCTGATTATGGCCTTCCACCTGCAGATAACCATAAACTGCTCCTCGGGACACCCCCCAATTACCCAAAGCGCCCATCATGGTCTGTGCATAACCACACCTGCGGTATGCGTCGCTGGTATAAATGCTGAAATAACCCAAGAATTGCCGTTCCAGGACTCCCATACCTGAGACAGCAGGAATATCATCGACAAACAACCCCAATAACAGGTTTTCATCGGCGATTGCATCCAAAATTCGGCGGTTGTTGTCCCAATATTCAGCGGGATGCCCGGTCAGTTCAGACCGCAAGGCAAACCAGTCATCCTGATTCATCTGACGGATTTCAACACCAGCAGGCAGCAATGTGCTCCGGAGGATAGGACGGCCCATCACGAACGTGGGGTCAAAGGCTGAGTAGCCTGCCTCAGCAAGCACACGCAGAACGTCTGGGGAGGTAAAGGGATCCGGTGCCCTGAAAAGTGTGGGCAGTCCCTGCAGGGCATAAAGGTTTTCACAATAACTGATCTTTTCAGGGATCGAAAGTGTTGACGGGTAACGGATATTTACCGAGTTCACCCGTTTAGAACTGCCACCCGTAAAGCGCATAAGCCAGCCATCATACAGGATTTGTCTGGGTGAAGGCCAGGCATTCAACGCGGCTTCTTCAATTCGATTGAGGAAATCAAGATCCATACCATCACCTCTTAAACAGGCTTATTGTATCATCACACCGGAACTGCGATGATATAATCCTAACCACTGAAGAGATTACATGGAGCCCAGCATGCCAGAACCCATCCGTCTTTTACTATTCGGCGCCGGCAACCGCGGGGCAGATGCCTACGGGCAGTATGCATTGAAACACCCCGATCAAGTCCGTTTCGTAGCCGTCGCTGAACCCAACCCAACCCGTAGAGAAATATTTGCCAAAGCCCACCATATAACGCCTGAACATCAGTACGAAACCTGGCAAATGGCATTGGCTCAAGACAAACATGCGGATGCAGTGATTAATGCCACCCAGGACGACATGCACCACGATTCGGCCATCGCCGCCCTGGAAGCAGGCTACGATATGCTTCTGGAAAAACCCATGGCCCCAAATTTGGCCGAAACGCTGGACATCGTCCAGATGGCAGAAACCAGCGGCCAGATGCTGATGATCTGTCATGTTCTACGGTACACGGACTTCTTCCAAAAGGTTCGAACCATCATCCAATCTGGACAATTGGGACAGGTGGTGCAAATTTCACATGCAGAAAATGTTTCCTATTTTCATATGGCTCACAGCTATGTGCGCGGCAACTGGCGAAACACGCAAAACAGCGCGCCGATGATTCTGGCCAAGTGCTGTCATGATCTCGATCTTTTGTACTGGTTTATGGATGAAAAAACCAGTCAGCTCAGTTCTGTGGGTGATCTACGTCATTTTTTACCTGATAATGCCCCGGATGGTGCACCAAACCGTTGCACAGATGGCTGCCCGGTTGCAGATACCTGCCCATTTTACGCACCTCGGATTTACCTGGAAAGCATACCGATCAAACGAGCCGTCAGCCGTTCGAATAAACCGTTGCTGAAAATGGTCGGAAACCTGGCCCTGCATCAACCAAAACTGGCAGGTGCTATCGGTAAAATTGTCTCTCCTGTCCGGGAATTAACAGAATACAGTGGATGGCCGCGCAGCACCATCACAGACCAACCTCAGGATGAACAGGCAGTATTGGAAGCCCTGCGACATGGCCCATACGGTCGCTGTGTCTACCATTGCGATAATAATGTTGTCGACCACCAGGTCGTCACCATGCGGTTTGAGAGTGGCATCAGCGCTTCCCTTACCATGCATGGCCATTCACATGAAGAGGGACGTACCTTGCGGGTGGATGGATCTCGGGCTACCTTACTTGGTAA
>SKPR01000145.1 GCA_007119455.1 Candidatus Brevefilum sp.
GAAAACCGTGTGGCCATGATTAAAGCGGATGTGGGATTTGATTCAGCCATTGTCGACCCCCATGGTCGGGTGCTGCAAAAGGTGATCTCACCCCAGGCCGGCGTACTGGCCATCCTGGTGGCAGAGGTGCCCCTCAGCCCCGGAGGCACGCCTGTCATGCGATTGGGCGATTGGGTGGGCTGGATCGCCCTGGCCGGGCTGGGGGCCTTCCACCTGGCGGACATCGGGATGACGTTAATGCGATCAAGAAAATAAATCTGATGGGCGCAGGTATTGGTTTACGCTTTGGGGACTTGGTGGTGAATGGTGAAGGGTGATTGTTCATCGTAAGGGCACGACAGGCGGGTGACAGCCGACCATACCCGTATCTCCGAATCGTCACCTCAACTGCGTTTCAGGGTGCAGTATAGGTGATGATCAATATGATATCCTGGCCAAACCGGACCATGTCCGACACACCGTTGTTATTGGTCACCTGTTCGTTGAATTGCAACCGGAACTTCGCCCGGGGGCCGCCGGCATAACTCTGGACAGCCTCAACCAGGGCTTCTCCACCTTCTGTAGCTGTATCGAGTTCCCCGGTATTGCACCAGCGCATCAAGGCGCCCAATGCTAAACCCGCAAACCAATCGCTGCTATCCAGGGTCCCATAATCCTGTTTGTACATGCGCAGGCAGCCCAGGCTGAACGGGTTCCCGAGGGTATCATAATTGGTGAAATCGAACTCAACATGGGTGATGGTTGACCCTGCGGGAATTTCTGAGATATCAAAACTGATAAAGGCCTGGGACCCAACATTGGCGCTGGTATCACCCACATTCCGGGGGGTTAACACCTGTCCATTTGATCGAACGCTGCCACTCTCTTCCACAACCAGTGATGCGGACATTTGGACAATCGGTGGCGGCAGTACCACAACGGGGGTATCAGTCGGTGCAACGGCGACAATTTCAACCCAGAACGGACCGGATGCGAGGGCAAAGGCCTCACCCTGCGGGCTCCGCAATTCCCAGAAACCCTTATAGGTGCCGGCTGAAGCTGGTGCAACCAGGTCCACGGAGATATCAAGGGTTCCACCCGGTGCGACTGTGGAAGGTGTCAATTGCTGTGAGACCGGTCCGCCCATCTGATCGCCTGAGTTAAACACCAGCTGATAACCCGAACTCCAAGTACAGGACCCATCATTCCGCAGGCGCCAGGTCTTTGTGAAGGCCTGACCCACCATCATCTGGGTTCCGTCTGGAATGGTGACATCACTGACAAAAGAAGCCCGATTGCAGGGCTTCGTTGTGGGTGTGATGGTGGGTTCAGGTTCTGGCGTGTCCGTAGGCATTGTTTCGGTTGTTTCTGTCGGTGTGGGTTCTTCCGTCTCATCCAAACTGGCTGAAAGGGTCGGATCAACCAGCGCCAGTGCGGCCACCGTCTCAGCCGCAGCCGTTTGGGCAAATGATAGATCATCTTCCGCACCAAAGCCGGGCAATAAATTGCATGAGAGCATAGCCAGTGTTAAAACAAGAAATGGGAGAATCAATATTTTTATGTGTTTGAACATGTTAACCTCCTGCAGGCATGGGAAATCCATCGAACCCCCTGGTTCCCGATTGAATACCGATAAATCAGCCTTTCCATAAGCTAAAACTACCTTTAAAAAAGTCAAAGGCCTATTTTATAATTATCACCTATTTACTTGACGGGAATCAAATTAATGAAGGAATCAATTTATTCTTGAAAGATTGACCCCCTGCTGATCATTTTTCAACCTTAACGGCCAAACCTGGTTGCTTTCAGGGCATCAAGACCAGCCTTGGCTCGAAGAAGAAGATCCAGCTCAATACAGCAAAAACGACTCCCAGCACAATAAACAACACACCGCTGGCATGGGCTTTTATGTCATATGGGACGTCCGCCGACCGCAGACCCGGGATGGCCTTACGCAGCAACCGCACCCCGTCCTGTGACCCTGCCTGCAGGGTGACCTCGTGGAAGCGCAATTTGACCCAGACCGCCACCTGATGACCGTTCTTAACCAGGGTCAGCACCCGTTCGAGCCTGAGACCGCCCAGGAGGCCCCGTTTCTTATCCTCCCCAAGGCTGACGTCATAACCCTGACTGCGAAACCCCTCCGCCAAGGAGACCTCAGTCTGCTCACCGCTCAGTCCATACACCAGGTAACCCCTGAAATACACGAGACAACCAACAACGAGGGCCAGGTCAGCAACCAGCACCAGCCACATCCGCCAGTTGCCACCGGACGCGGCTTCAACAACTGTCAGATTTTCGAGTATGGACAGCCCGTTGGCCAGGAGTAGAGGCAGAAAGATGGCCAGGTACCAGCGTCGGTTGAGGACGCTCACCGGTTTGGCTAGGATCACCACACCCATGGCAACCAGAGCTACCACCGGAATCCCAAACAGGATCAATTGAAGGGTCTTAAGGATCTCGGTCATCAGAACTTTCCCGGGGGTTGTTTGGTCAGGGACATGCCCAGGAGTCTACCACCATTTATTCCAGGGTGTTAGCTGCCTGCCGGTTGATGCAGATTAATCAATAATAGCAGCAATGAAAGTTGTGATTGGGATGCTGATCGTGACTCAACTCAAACCATCAGGGTCGGCCAGGCTCCCCGTGATCTCATACATTCTGAAATCACAGACGGGGTGAAAGCCAATTTTCTTGTAGATGCTGTTTGAAGTCGGGTTACTGAGATCGGTGAACAGATTCACAAACTGGTAGCCCTGGTCCAGGAGATGCTGGCTGAGGTGGGCCACCAGGGCTGTGGCATACCCCTGCCGCCGGTACTCTGGCGGGGTGTAGACCCCGCCAATCGTGACAGAATGAGCGATCGGCCGTAATTTAATGGCCATTGCGCGTGGTTGTCCCTTGTTTAACCAAACAAACACGTTATCGTTTTCCACCAATCTTTCAGCACGTTCAAGGTCCAGGTCATTGCACTTCCCGATCGCTTCTTCCTCAAAAGCCTGGAGCCACACAGCGACAGTGGGAACGTCTTCTTCACGGGCACCCCAAAACTCCCCGGGTACTTGCTCAGGCATACGTACGCGACGCAATTCATACACCCGCTGATTCATGCCGACAGTACTGTTTTCCAACTGAAGTCCCTTCCAGGTCTGGACAAAATGATCGGCAATCTCAACGGGTCCGATCACGCCGGGAATGGCAATCTGTTCTGCTTGCAGGTGAGCGATCAGGACCGAAATGCCCACATCAAATTGATCACCTCCGGCCAGGATCAGGTTATGGGGCGGAGTCATCACCGCGACCAGGACGATCTGGCCGGATTCATCGGTAACAGTGGCAAAAAAGGGGTTCTTAAAAGCTTCCGGATCTTTGACCAGGCGTTCGCTAACCCCCAGAATTAAATTATTGACCGTTTCCTTCGTATAAAGGAATGGCCCGGCAACCTCAAGGAATTCAAAGGCATTTTTATAAAATGACAGGTTGATGTCCATGGTTCCCTTCCTTCTCCATCAGAAATTTGCAGATATTCTCTGGGTTGAGGGGCCTTTCTTCTATCAGCCAGTAATTACCGACCCAAGCAAAGCTAAGGTCTCAAAATAGTCACACAGAAAATCTTTTTAATAGTTGGATGAGATGGTGTGAGATCTGTGTTCAGAAACCGCTCAACATAAGGGTTCTTTTCAATTGAGAGTATTGCACTATTATAAACAATCTTACATAAACTTTCAACCGGTTATTAATCGATTTATTGTATGTCGAAATTCATGCGTGTAAATCACGGCTTAAAGTAAGAAGATCTCGGGTATTTTTTGGAATCAGACGCCAGGCAGGCGACGGAAATTGACAGGTATAATGAGATCAATTAAAAATGTGGCAGACAAATTATCAATGATTTGAATCCAAAACAAAGGAGAAAAACAATGGCGAAAAAAGTCCGATTATTCAGCCGCAAAGAACCTAAAAGCCGACAGGAGGCCAGTGAGTTTTTGTCCCAGTTAAGCGAGCGGCTCGCTGAAGGCCAGGTGACCCTGCGCCAGGCAGGGGAAGACCTCAACCTGGAAATCCCCCAAAATTTGCGGATGAAGGTCAAGGTCACGAAGAAACCCGAGCGGACCAATGGCGCCCGGCACAAGATGACACTGCAGCTCATCTGGCATGAGGGCGACCAGGACGAACCCCTGGCCCTGGGCTGAACCGACGGATGAGCGCACCGGACAAGGCTGAACAACCTGAGCAACGCGTTCCCCTGGCGCAGGAAGCCTACGAAAAACTGGCAGAAGCCATATCTGCCCGCATCGATACCAAGCCGCATAATGCCTACTACGAGCGGCCGGCCACCCTCTCGCTGCTGCCGGATGTAAACGGTTTACGGGTGCTGGATGCCGGCTGCGGACCGGGGGTTTATGCCGAGATCCTGGTCGGGATGGGGGCTGAGGTGGTGGCGGTGGACGCCAGCCCAAAGATGGTGAGCCTGGCCCGAGCCAGGCTGGGCGCCCGTGCCGAACTGATCCAGGCCAGCCTGGAGGAACCCCTCGAGTTTCTGGCAGATGAGCGCTTTGATGTGGTAATCAGTCCGCTGGTGATGGATTATGTTTTCGATTGGGGGGCGACCTTTAGCGAGTTCTACCGGGTGCTCAAACAGGGGGGAATCTTTGTTTTTTCAATGGAACATCCCATGCTCAAATATGAGGACCACCGCCAGACGAGCGATTATTTTGCGACTGAACGGGTGGAATACACCTGGCGCGGCTTTGGCCAGCCGGTGTCTGTGCCCTCCTACCGGCGGCCTTTCCAGGATGTCTTCAACACCCTGGCTGAGGCCGGCTTCCGGCTGGAACGGGTGCTGGAACCCCTGCCGACAGAAGCGTTCAAAGCTGCTGACCCGGAGGGGTATGCGGAATTGATCTGTGAGCCGGCGTTCATGTGCATCCGGGCGGTGAAGGATTAAATTTTTAAAGATTTACAAATCATTAAAAGGGGAGAAATATGCACATCAATGTGTTCAAATTGTAAACCCCCGCTGTAATCGCTGGCGGTGATCATAGCCCCGGGTGTGAGTTGAAAAGTAAGCAAACAGCTTTTCGGCGTCTTCCCCGGCTGGCTTTTCTGAGCACAAAAAGCGATAAACACCCTCCCAGGTCTGGCAGGAGAAGGTCCTGGTTGTATCCTGGCGTATCAAGGGAAAAAATTTTGATGTAATCGCCTTTTCCCGAGATTCCAGAACCAGGTTCACCAGGTGAAAATCAAAGCCAAGCTGGCTGGCCATCCAGGTTCCCAGCAGCCAGAAGCGCAGCAGCTCGTATTTTTTATTACGGATAGCCACATTTGAAAAATCAGCCTGGAAGACAGACTCATACCAGCCGGCACCACCGGATTGGTAACCAGTTCGGACAGCGGGGTTGCTAGGTGTGGTCCGGTTGCCCGAGGTGAACTTGGCTTCGATGAAAAACAGGTGGCTATCGCTCAGGACGATTAAATCCGGTTCTGAACCACGGTTAATTTGCTCGCCAAACTCGCGCCGGGCGTCTGCCAGAATCGGGTAGAGGCCATTGTCAGACTGGGAATAACCCCAGTAGCAAATCCTTGACCCCGATACCTGACGACCAGTGATCGTTGAAAGATAGGAATCCAAAAGGTCCGTTTTTTCCAGGAAGCGGAAGACATTCCATGAGAGGGCGTCTTCGCTGTTGTTGCGCGCCATGCGGCTTTCACGTTTGGTGGTGAAGATGCGGTTCAATAAAGCCAGGTCGCTTGGGTCTGTCCACAACAGGTTCTGGCGGAAATCCGTGTATTCAAAGGTGGAAGGGGAGATGAAAATGTTGTGATCGGGGCAGATGAAGTCCGGATGTGCCCTGAAACGCATCCGCTGCCGAGGGACGATGCGCCTGCAGCCCCTGACCGGGCAGGGTACGGTGTGTTCGGTGATGGGCAAATGGGGCTTGAGGTCAAGGAAGGTGAACATATTGGTTCTTTCACTATTTGCTATAGTCACTTAAATTTCCCATCTTCCTCTCCAAAACCCGCAAGACCGTTTTGCCCCCCAGCCAATCAGCGCGTTTCTTTCTACCCATATTCCTGGCATAATCCCATTTATAATGGCTGCGGTTGCGGAGATCTTCAATGGGCGTGTTCGCGAGGGCGTTCCAACCACCTGTGAATCCGATCACGATCTTGTCCCCATGTTCCTGGCAGAGGGACACCAACTCGTCAAATTTGGCTGTCCCCGCCCAGTTTGCCTGTCGCTGCACCTGTGGTGTGCTGGCCGAAGAATACTGATGCCCCTGGTCTTTGGGTTTTTGCCTTACAATCCTGAGAAATTCTCCGCCAGGAATCCAATTGCGGCCTTCCTTTTTCCCAGTGCCCCCGCGAGCCTGATCCCATTTATAAAGCCTGTTTTCAAGGTAAACCCAGCTGCTGTTGCGCAGTTCTGTGATACCACCCATAAAGCCCACCACAATAGCATCACCTCGCTGCTCGCATAAATCAATCATCCTCTTGAAAGGCAACTTATCCTGGTAGTTTCTCCCATCAAATGTGCCTGAAGCGTGAGCATACTGGCGATTACGCGCGTGTTGCGAAGATTCATCGAGTATACACAGGCGTTGATGGATCACGCGCCAGGCATCCGGGTAAGGATCCGGGATGTCAGTTGACAGGTTTCCGAAGCTCAAGACTTTATCCGCAAATCTGACCAGCTTGTGCTGGGCACTGGCTGGCACGAGGTAGAGCAACCTGGCCTCCCGGCAGTCCGTGATCGCATCCCGGTGCGGGTCAATTCGTTTTTCAAGAATATAGCCGTACTTCCCTGATTCGATGGATGCATCCCGCAGGATTTCAACATCACGGATGAGAAATGCCCCACCCTGACGGCGAACATCATCAAGTTTTTGGTGATAAATGGTATTTTGATCCGCATTGATTGATGTATCAGAGGTTTTTAGTTCCACGAATATGAGCATTGCGCGGGATGGGTTGATCATCAACCAGTCGATATTGGTCGATTGGCGGTTATCAGCTTTTTTAAGGGGAAATTCAGGACAGACCATGTGGATCTCACCCGAGAGATCCGGGTCATCCCTCAATGTTTCTGTCAGCACCTGTGGTAGGAACATGCTCAGAATCGGTCCCACGGCACGCTCGATCTGCGCCTTGGGGATCATGGTGGCTTCCATGATGTGGTCCATCAAGGTCTCAATAAAGTCGGTCTGCATTATTTACCCCTTTCACAAGATCCTGCCAGTATCGGTCAGTCACCCCAGGTTAAAAAGACTGTTGGTGGCGTTATCCATCATTGCATCTACCGGCGTCTGACTTTTCAAAATTATAACATGAGGGATTCTTCAAAAAAGGTTGCTATCCATCAAATTGTGATCACCTTCTCTGCCTGCATCTGGGCTTCAACGATCTCGACCATGGTCCCCCTGCTGCCCACGGCCACCTGCTCCAGCAAGTCGTAGTAGCTGAGGCAGGTGCTGCAAACCGTCAGCCGGACGCCCTTGTCCGCCAGCAGTTTGAGCAGGTGCACAACCGGCGAACCTTCTACCACCAGGTGAACGCCTTCAGCATAAAAACAGATCTCAACCGGCTTTTGTGGGGCTTCGTTGAGGGTGCGCAGGTAACTCTGCATGAGGGTTATCTGCAGTTCAGGGTCGGCCTGGCCCATCCCCTTGCGGGTGACCAGGATGGTGGTGTTTTGCTGGGTCATATGTCCTCCAGGGGGGTCATTGAATCGGATCAACAGCGGATAGCGCCATGATAGCACCGGCATTATAATAATTTTTGATTCTATCACTGAAAGGAACCGACAAGATGGGTGATTTAAACAGCGAATTATTCTGGGCCGTCCACCGGGATTTGCCGCGTGAGGGTCCGGGTGATACGGCAGCTACCCTGCGCGCCTTCAGGATGATGCCCGACCTGCCCCCTGATCCAACGATCCTTGATGTGGGCTGCGGACCAGGCGCGCAAACCGTGACACTGGCACAGGCCAGCAGAGGCAGGCTGATTGCTGTGGACACCCACCGGCTATTCCTGGATGATCTGGTCAGGCGGACAAAATGGGCAGGCGTCAGCCAGCGTGTGCATCCAGCACGGATGTCGATGTTCAACCTGGGGTTCTCTCAGGGGTTTGACGTGGTGTGGTCCGAAGGGGCGATCTACATCATGGGTTTTGAAGAAGGGCTGCGCGCCTGGCGCGCGTTCCTCAAGCCTGGGGGATATGCTGCGGTGACGGAGGTCTCGTGGCTCAAGCCGGATCCGGCCCCCGACGCGGTCGCATTTTGGGCTGAGGCCTACCCCAAAATGGCCAGCGTTGAAGGCAATCTGTCCCGGGTGAGGCGGGCAGGCTACCGTCCCATCGGTCACTTTACCCTGCCCCAAAGCGCCTGGTGGGGCGTTTACTTTACGCCCATGCTGGCGCGCATTGCTGAGTTAAGGGACGCTTACCGGGGCAACCCGGAAGCTCAGGCCATCCTTGATGAGGAGGCAGCCGAAACAGACCTCTACCGCCAGCATGCGGATGATTACGGGTATGTGTTTTATGTGATGCAAATGGAGTAAAAGCGGTGGCGGGGTTGCTGCTCTTGAAAGATCACCTCATCAAAGCGAAGCCTTAAAAATACCCTGTGAAATAAAATTTTCAGACAGTCATTAAAATTTTGCCTGATCCTAAAGGTGAAGGTTAAAATAACATCTCCAGAAAATCCGCCACATCGGGCAGGGGCAGGCCTGTCAGGGAAACCAGTCGCTGGTACAGCCGGCCCAGGGGTTCCCGCTCATGCCGCATGGCATCTACAGCTTCCGGGCGCATTCCCAGGGCTTCGGCCCCTGCGCCCAGGCTGATCATGACTGATCCGATCCGCCGCAGGATGGCGATTACTTCAAAAATTTCCAAAGCTGGCACCGGGCCACCCGACTGGTGCTGGTATTCATCCAGGATCAACCTTTGAAAACCTGGCCCATGGTAAGCCAGGGCCAGGGTCAGCGTCCAGGCCAGGTCAAAGCGGTAATCGGAGACCCCGCCCGCCGTCCAGTCGATGACATACAGGTTGCCAGCCGCATCCGCCAAGATGTTGTTTTGATGAAAATCGCCATGCACCACGCTGGACCGCGCACAGCTGACCATGCCACGGTGTGCTTTGAGCCAGTCCAAAACCAGGTTCAGCGATTCCTCGCCAGCCATGAGCAGATAGCGTTCATACTCTGCCAACCGCCTATCAAAATGGCGGTAGGGGCCGCCAAGCGGGTCGAAATCATCCGGGTTTTCGGCATGGGGACGCCAATCCAGGGTGTGCAGGCGACGGAAGAGCGTCACAAATTGCTGCAGCGGGGCCAGGTCATCTGCCGGGGATTGGGGAAAGCGGGCCGCAAAATCTCCACCCTCAATGCGCTGCATGATGATGAAAGGCCGACCCAGGCCGTCATCCGGTTCACCCAGGGCGAACACCTGTGGGACGGGATAACCAGCCCGGTTCAGTAAGGTGAGGAGGTTGAATTCCTTCCGGGTATCCGCCATCGCGCCAGTTGAGAGCAACCGCAACACACGGGAGGTTTCCTGCCGGTTCTCCACCGGTCCGTGGGTGAGGGTGAAAGCATAGATCTCACTTTCCCATCCTGTGTTATTGACCCAGTCCAGGGTGATTCGAGGGTTGATCAACTCAGGCCGGTTGGCTCGATAAAAACTATTTAATGGGTGAAGTATGGGGTTCGTTGTCATAGGTGTATCACTTTGTTTTATACGGTCTGAAGATTTGACGAAAAATATTTTGTTCTGGCGGAAATTAAACCTCCAGGCCAAACCAGCTGCGCACAACCAGTCCGATCAAAAAGCTGATTGCGGCGACCCCCAGACTGATTCCGGCCATTTTGATAAAACGCCTGCCAAAGGGCTGGGTTTCTGTCACGGATACAAAGAAATTGAAGAGTGCAATAATTACTACCGCCGTAGATAGGGAGACTGCCATTGCAATCAACTCATTATTTAACAAAAGGAAAGGCAGGATCAGCAAGGCTACTGTGAGGATATAGGCTATGCCAGTATAAACAGCAGCTTTGAGCGGTTTTTTCTCTGTCTCTTCAGAACTGGTGGAAAGATATTCCGAAGAGGCCATGGAGAGGGATGCAGAAATTCCGGTGATCAGCCCCGAGAGGGCAATGAGGTTTACATCACGGAAGGCAAAGGTCAAACCGGCCAGTGCGCCGGTCAGCTCAACCAGGGCGTCATTCAACCCCAGGACGATTGAACCAGCATAGATCAAGGATTCTTCGTCGAGCATTACCATTAATTGATCTTCATGGTCACTCTCGTCCCTGATCACATCCCGAGCTTCCGGAATATCCTTGACAATCCGCTCGTAATTGACCTGGGCTTTTACCTCACGCCATTCCATTAATTTAACACCAAATGTAAACCCAAACAGACGGCTGATGGTCAGGTACAGCCAGATTTGGAATGGGTCAGGGCTGACTGATTTTCCGGTGTACTCCTGCCAAATCTCATAATGACGTTTTTCATCTCCGGCGATCTCAAGGATCACCTGGCGGTTGGATTCATCTGGCAGCAGATGCGCAATGCGTTTATAAACATGGTATTTGGTAATTTCAAGCTTCTGAGCTTTGATCAGCTCGGATCTGAGCGCTTCTGATAATGCCATTTATCCCTCCCAAATTTGGTGTCATGTTTTAATGATGACTGGCTTCAGACCTCCTGCAAGCGGCTTTCAGCCACGACACGCGCCTCGGATACCCGAATCTGCCCCAGCAGCCACAGGGCTGCCAGCAACAAAACGGCCTCCAGGGCAAACACCATGCCGTAAGCGGTCAGGGGCTGTCCACCCAACACCCGCACAACATCCACCACGGCTCCGCTGATCAGGTTGCCGGAAGCCTGCCCCAGGTTGTGCGAGACACCCCACACCCCCATCAAGAGGCCGGCCCGTTCGGGGGTGGTGAACTCGATTACGGCTGTCAGCATCCCCGCAGCCGAAAGTCCCGTGGTCACACCTAGCGTGAACACCAGGATCAAAAAGATCAGGGTGTTATGGATCGCGCCTGAAAGGATCAACCCGGCAAAGGTCAACACGCCCAGGATCAACCCCACACGTACCACCCTGACATAACCGAAACGCTTGATCAGCCAGGCCCCCGCGGCTGCCATCGAGAGCAGCGTGCCGGCTCCCCAGATGGCCTCCAGGCTGGCTGTTTCGCCCACGGTCATACCCAGCACAAGGGCGGCATAAGGCTCAAGGAACACATCCTGGGCCAGGGTGCCAACAACCGTCAGCATCACAAAGATAAAGAAGCGCCGGATCTGCGGGTCGGGCCAGATCATCGTTCGGATCGTGTCCCAAAAGGGCAGGCTGCGTGCCTTGTCAGTTTCAGATTGCAAAGTAGGCTTGCGAGGTTCCTGCCGCAACACAGCCACAATCGCCAGCAGAAAAGCCAGGACCATGGCACCTAACACAATGCTCAGAAGACGCTGGCTGGAAAAGGGGTCAAGCAGCCGTCCGAGGAAGATCGCGCCGATCATGATCCCGAAGAACATGGCAACTTTGAAAAACGTAACCGCCCGTGGGCGCTGGTCGCCGGTGAACTTGTCCGCCAACAGGGCCTCGAAGGTGTTGCTGGAGAGGTTTCGCCCAAACCCAAAGGCGATGAAGGCCATAATCAGCACGCCGATCACCAGGGCGTTGAGGGTTGAGAGTCTGACAATCACTACCGTTGTGACGGCCACCCCCAGCCCGGCCACCAGGGAACCCAGAATAATGAAAGGCTCACGGCGCAGACCCCACAGGGGGTACGCGTCCGAACGGTATCCCAGCCAGACCCGCAGGGGCGAGATCAGCAGGGGCAGGGCGAAGAACAGCCCGACCAGCACAGCCGGGATGCCCATTTCGACGATCATCACCCGGTTGAGGGTGCCGCTGACGAGCACACTGGTCAGTCCCAGCCCCAGGGGAAAACCAGCCAACCGAATATTTTGAAGGAATGAAGATTTTTTCACGATGCCTGCTCCCAAGATACCATTAAAGAGAACTGTATGAAGGATAACCGCTTTAAGGATGAGATTCAAGGCCTGGGGTTATGTTTTATTGCAGTTAGGTGAGGTGCATGCGTTTAGGTTTCAGGCAGCATGGTGGTCGCCAGTGTTTGACCCAATCTCCTATTATTTTTCACGATATGCAAATTTATCGAAAAGGAATTTCAATTTCTTCTGGTTTTAAACCGCCTGGCCACCAACCTGGTTGCCAATAAAGTGATGAGGATCAGGACTCCCAGCACGATCAGATCACCGGCCACGTCACCGAACCTGGCATTCTGCAGGCTGATATCAACAATCGGACCAAGCATGTAATACGTAGGGAAGACACGGCTCACCCATTCTGGAATCTGGGGGAACATGAAGAGGAATGCCGGTGCAAACAAAAGGATGCCAATCGTCTTCCAGGCCGTGAAGAGGTTGGTAATATCACTCACCAGCAGGCCCATAATGATGCCCCACATCACGACCAGGATCGAACTTAAAATCAACACCAGGCCGAGGAGTAAGGGTTCAACACCCCAGGCCTGGTTGATGGTCAGGATGATGGCGCCCATAATCATGCTGATCAGAACACCTGAGATTCCTTTTGCCACCAGCAGCTCCTCCAAAGAAACCGGAGTCACCAACAGGGCTTTAATGGTGCGCTTTTGCTTCTCATCCACGATAAAGGTGGCCGGGACCATCATACCCCCAAGGGTGATCGTTATGATTACCACCAGGGGGAACAGTCGAATATCCCAGGGTATACTTTCTTGATCGCCAAGTAAAATAACCTGGGTCTCGACCGGAAGATCATGCCCGGCCAGGTCGATGATTTGCGTGACCAACGCCGCACCCAGTTGAGTCCGGTGCCTGAGCAGGCTCTCGCCCCATGTCAAGAAATTCAGAGTAGGAGCCCTTCCCTCCTGTAACTTTACTTCCAGATCTATCGGCAGGACAAGGCCCATGTCGAGCCGGCCGCGAGCCACATCCTCCCGCAGTTCTGCCGAGGTTTCATAACGGTGAAGAATCAGATAGTCCAGTTCGGCCAGATTATCCACCAGTTCAGTTTGTCCGAGGTCAACAACCCCCAGACGGGGGAGATCCGCAAAGAGTGATCCAGCCAACAAGGAAATCACCAGTGATAGGATGACGGGGACCACCACAGCAAAGATAAATACCAGGTTCTTTGGCCCATAAAAGAAATCCTTACTGACCAGAACAGCTATTCGCCGTAGTTTCATGAGAACTTCCTCCTCAGAACGGTACTTCCCAGGCCAAAAAACACCAGGATAAATCCGAGCAAGATCACCATATTCTGCCAGACCTGGCCCCAACCCGCGCCCATATTGATCACCTGGTGCAGGGTATCAGCCAAATAGTGGGAGGGGATCAAACGCACCCAGCGCGTCAGCAGCCCGGGGAAGATCACCCCGACAGGCGGAATGCTCAACACGATAATGACTAACATACCAACACCCATCACCGAAAGCAGATCCCGACCAGCTGCCCCGAGGAGAAACCCGATCCCGGTCACAAGGAGGGAACCAAGGAAGAGGGCGGTTAAAACTATAAATGGACTCTGCCGA
This sequence comes from Candidatus Brevefilum sp., assembly GCA_007119455.1. GTDB lineage: Bacteria > Chloroflexota > Anaerolineae > Anaerolineales > Anaerolineaceae > Brevifilum. The sequence goes on from SKPR01000145.1 coordinate 13,588, forward strand.
AAGCCGCCCATGATGAGCAACAGCAGACCGACCTGGGTCATGGTCAGCATGACACTGACAAAGCCCTTGCTGACCAGAAGCTCACGCACCCCCATGGGCGTAATCAATAAGGCTTTAATGGTACGGGTTTCAATTTCCTGGGCTGTAAGGGCTGAAAGACCCATCGTTTCAAACATCAAGACAAATACCGCAAATAAGGGCACCAGGCGATCCCGGTAGGGGACCTGCTGACCCACCAGGTCAGGCCCGAGGATTTCTTCAGTGACTTCAAAATCCAGGGGGATATCAAACAGGGCGAACACTATTGTTTCCACAAGGGCTTCAGCCATGGCCAGCATTTCTTCCGGTGCATCCGATGGAAGGTAGATTGTCACTTCTAATTGCTCACCGCTTTGGATGGTTTCAGTCATCAGATTCGAGAAGGCAATTCCCAGAGCCACCTCCCCTTCGAGGACGATCTGCCGGAGTTCGGACTGAGATGTTGTCATAACCACACGTTCGCCTTCTTCCTCAAAGAAGGCCGTTATTGCCTCATCCGCAACCGGCGTATACAGCCCCAGACCGATTGTTTCATCAATTGTATCCGGGAGGAGCAGGTACATAGCAGCATAAAAAACCAGCCCAAAAATGATAATAAAGGCAAAGAAGCTGTTACGAAAGAGCAGCGTCAGGTCTTTGGCAACCAGCGCCCGGACAGTGAACCACTTCATGACTGTCTTCCTCTGCAAAGACCCTCAAGCGTTATTCTCACACAACGCCCATCAATCCTGGTCATTGTGTCAACCTCTGTCCCGTTACCTGGATGAAGATGTCTTCCAGGCTGGCTTCTTCGCTGTGGACGGTCACCACCTGTTCGTTACGGAAAAGCTCTGCCACCTGATCTGCCGTATCCGTCTGATCCAGGGGGATCAGGCGATCCTCCAGCACACCACCCTGACTTTCCACCTGTACTCTGATGATCCGTCTACCGTAACGCTGTTTGAGGTTGTGCGGCGTGTCGAGGGCTTCGATCTTCCCCTGGCTGATAAAAGCCACCCGGTCCGATAGGCGGTCTGCTTCATGCATATCATGGGTGGTCAGAAAGATGGTTGCACCGCGCGCCTGCTCCTCAAGTATCAGATCGCGGATGGCTTCAGCCGATACAGGATCCAGACCTTCCGTTGGTTCATCCAAAAACAGGATCGCCGGCCGGTTAATCAGGGCACGCGCTACCATCAGGCGTTGCTTCATCCCCTTCGAGTAACCTTCAACCCGGTCACCGCCGCGTCCATCCAGCCCAACACGGCGGATCAGCGAAGCCGTATCAAAATCGCTGATATCAAACAGCCGGGCAAAGAGCTTCAGGTTTTCAACACCTGACATTTGTTCATACAGGTTGGTCGTCTCAAAACAAACGCCGATTTGGGATTGGATATGAGCGATATTCTGTGTGACGTCCCTCCCGAGGAGGTGAGCTGATCCCTGATAGGGCTTCAGCTGGCCGGTCAGCATACCCACGGCCGTTGTCTTTCCTGCACCGTTTGGACCCAGGAAGCCCAATATTTCGCCTTTTGCCACGGTAAAACTGATCCCGTCAACGGCAGTCAGTGATCCATAGCGGTAAACCAGGTTTTCTGCTTGGATTGTGATCTCATTCATCGTATATACTTTCTTAAAGTGAATGGTGAATGGCAAATTGTGACCCGTGACGCGTCCTGATTATCTTGCCAGGATTTATTCGTGATAAGGGAATCCCTCACACTTCAGGATCAACTAATAAAATTTAGCTTAATAATACTGAATTATAATGCTGGTCAACAAGTTTAGAACAATCTATTCTAATTAAGTGAGTGGTGAGTGGTGAATGGTGAGTGGTGAATGGTAAGTGGTGAGTGGTGAGTAGTGAATGGTGAGTGGTGAATGGTGACCCATCCTCAATCGCGTTGACAGGATTGATTCGTGAAAAGAGACTTACTCATTCTTCAGGATCAACCAATAAAATTTATCTTAATAAAGATGATCTGTTGCGGCGGGATGAAAAACGCATCCCGCCCTACAAATTATCGTAGGGTGCGGTCTGGTTTGGACCGCACCAAGTCTTTCTGGTGTAAAGAAATCCAAATTTAATGACTTTGTGGTGTGGTGCTAAAAAAGACATTGAACTTACGAAACACCAAGGCAATTACATGCCTGGTCCTGTCCAAGATCTTTGTGCAACACACCACAAAACTTTCCGAAATCCCCCTGATAAATGACCACTATGGCAACATATTATCGTAGCTCTGCAAGGCCTTCATGTAATTGGCCCGTTCAAAGGCAGCGGGGTTGTCCACATGCTGCTGACTCATGGAGCCACGCATCTGGGTCACCGATTCATATTCATAAGCCGTCATCCAGTTTTCCATTTCGGCCAGGATATCCACGGCTCGATCAACCCCATTGGCGACAAATTCTGAAGCGACCTGGGCGACATTGGCACCGGCCATGACCGACTTCACCAGATCTACCCCGGTGTGCACGCCGGTGGTCAGCGCCAGGTCGGCATCAATGCGGCCATGAAGGAGCGCCATCCACCGCAGGGGTAATAACAGCTCGGCTGATGTGGAAAGGTTCAGGGTTGGGTCAACTTCCATATTTTCGATATCAATATCCGGCTGAATGAAGCGGTTGAACAGCACCAGGCCATCGGCCCCTGCTTCGATCAACAGGTTGATGAGGTTAGGCAGGGCGGTGAAGAACGGGCTCAATTTAACCGAAACAGGGATGTTGACATTGTCACACACAGCTTTGACCAGTTCGAAGTAATTATCCTCCAGCTGGCAGGCTTCGATATCCGGGTTGATGGGGATGTAGTAAGTGTTTAACTCCAGGGCATCCGCACCGGCCTGTTCCATCTTTTTGGCGTATTCGATCCACCCGGTATTGGAGACGCCGTTCAGACTGCTAATCACGGGGATATCAACGGCTTCTTTGTTCTTCCGAATCCGCTCCAGGTATTCATCCGGCCCGACGTTGTATTGTTCCAGATTGGGGAAGTAATCCAATGATTCAGCAAATCGTTCTGTGCCGCGTTCCATGTAGTAGTTGAAAGCCAGGCTGTCGTGGGTGATCTGTTCCTCGAACAGGGAATACATCACAACGCCACTGATGCCCATATCCTCCATTTTTTTGACCATTTCCGCCTTTTTAGATAAGGCTGAGGCTGCGGACATCAGGGGGTTTTTGAGTTCCAGTCCCAGGTAAGTGGTTTTTAAATCTGTCATCATTCCTCCATTGATTATTTTCGTAATTTTTGATTCAAGCTGATCGATAAAAACAAATGGTGATGAACGGGTCGTCCATCACCATTAAGTATACTGATCAAGGTTTGTTGACTCAAAACCTAGGATTTCGGCTCAGGTTTTGTGTAGTGCATATCGGCCATTTGCTGGTACAAACTCCAGCGGCTCTTGGCATCCTGCTTGGCTTTGGCCATCAACCTTTCTGCCCGTTCTTCGTTACTCTGCAAGAGCATACGGTAGCGGGTCTCGTTGTAGGCATACTCTTCAACCGACACGGTGGGGTCCTTGGAGTCAATTGAGAGCGGGTTTTCGCCCTGATCGGCCAGTTCGGGATTGTAACGGTAGATGGGCCATACGCCAGATTTCACCGCCAAATCCTGTTGTTTGAGGCCGTACCGCATATTGATACCATGGGCGATACAGTGTGTGTAAGCAATGATCACCGATGGGCCATCATAGGCTTCAGCTTCACGGAAGGCCTGCAGGGTCTGCCGGTCATTGGCGCCCATCGCCACCCGGGCCACATAGACGTAGCCATAAGACATGGCCATCATGCCCAGGTCTTTCTTGGGCTGGTCTTTACCATTGGCAGCAAATTTCGCCACGGCAGCCCTGGGGGTCGCCTTGGAGGATTGGCCGCCGGTGTTGGAGTAAACCTCGGTGTCGAGCACCAGCACATTGACATTGCGACCGGAAGCCAGCACATGGTCGAGGCCGCCATAGCCGATATCATACGCCCAGCCATCACCACCGATGATCCATACGCTCTTGCGGACCAGGTAGTCGGCGATTGAAAGCAGGTTGCGGGTAGCGGGTGTATCCAGCTCTTTGAGTTTGTCTTTGAGTTGGTCTACACGCTCTCGTTGGGCTTCCAGTTCCTCATCGGTCTTTTGACTGGCATTCAAAATCGATTCAGCCAAATCTTCTCCGACATCATCCGCCAGTTTTTTAAGCAATTCGTTGGCAAATTCAACAAACTTATCGATGGTCAGGCGGAAGCCAAGGCCGAATTCGGCGTTATCTTCAAACAGCGAGTTGGACCAGGCCGGGCCGCGCCCTTGTGCGTTGACAGAATAAGGCGTGGTGGGCAGGTTCCCGCCGTAGATGGATGAACAGCCGGTGGCATTGGCGATAACCATACGGTCGCCAAAGAGCTGTGTGGCCAGTTTGATGTAGGGGGTCTCGCCACAGCCAGCGCAGGCACCGGAGAATTCAAACAGGGGTTCCAGCAGCTGTGAATTTTTAACCGTGTGGGCTGAGAAGCTCTTGCGGTCAGGGTTCGGCAGATTCTTGAAGAAGTCCCAATTTTCTGCTTCCTGTTCCCTCAATGGGGGTTGCTGCTCCATATTGATAGCCTTATGGCTGGGGTTCTGTTTGTCCTTGGCCGGGCAGGCTTCGACACACATGCCGCAGCCGGTGCAGTCTTCAGGGGCCACCTGGACGGTAAAGGCCCAACCATCACGAAATTCACGGAATTTGGCGTCGATGTGTTTGAAAGTTTCAGGTGCTTTGTCAAGGTGTGATTCTTCGTAAACCTTGGTGCGGATGGTGGCATGCGGGCAGACATATGCGCATTTACCGCATTGGATACAGATGTCCGGGTCCCAAACCGGAATTTCCAGGGCCACATTGCGCTTCTCCCATTGGGTTGTTGCGGTTGGGAAAGAGCCATCCACCGGCATCTCACTCACACGCACATCGTCGCCGCGGCGGTCAATGATCTTGCCCAGGACCTCACGGACGTATTCAGGGGCTGCTTGGGGAACCGGGGGCTGCATGGCGATCTCGCTGGTAACTTCATCCGGCACTTCCACCTGGAACAGGTTTTCAAGGGCTTTGTCCACAGCTTTGAAGTTTTGCTCCACAACGGCATCACCACGTTTACCATAGGTCTTTTCAATGGATTTTTTGATCTCTTCGATCGCCTGATCCTTGGGAAGAATGCCGCTGATGGTAAAGAAACAGGTCTGCATGATCGTGTTGATCCGCTGACCCATATCGGTGTCGCGAGCAACTTCGTAAGCATCAATGCAGTAGAAATCCAGATCTTTTTCAATCAGGACTTCCTGAACTCTGGCAGGGAGGTTGTCCCACACTTCATCCGGTCCGTAGATGCTGTTGAGCAGGAAAATGCCGCCAGGTCGGGCAAACTTGAGCATATCAAATTTCTCAAGGAAGCTGAACTGATGGCAGGCCAGGAAGTTGGCTTCATTTTCTGCAATCAGATAGGGTGCCCGGATCGGTTCAGGCCCAAAACGCAGGTGCGAAACAGTGACCGCACCGGATTTCTTTGAGTCGTATTGGAAGTAACCCTGGGCGTAGTTTTCTGTTTCCTCACCAATGATCTTGATCGAGTTTTTATTGGCGCTGACGGTTCCATCGGCACCGAGGCCGTAGAACATGGCCTGGATCACGTCGTTGCCAAGGATCTCAAAAGATGGGTCCCAATCGAGATTGGTATGGGAGACATCATCGAAAATACCCACAGTGAAGTGGTTCTTGGGGGTGTCTTTGTCCATTTCGTCGTAAACACCCTTAACCATAGCCGGTGTGAACTCTTTGGACGAAAGGCCAAAGCGTCCGCCGATCACCTTTGGCATGGATTCAAAGGGGGCAATTCCCAATTCAAGGCCTTCCTTGACGGCAGTGACCACATCCAGGTAGAGGGGTTCACCGCTGGCACCCGGTTCTTTGGTGCGGTCGAGTACGGCAATGATCTTGACGGTAGCGGGGAGGGCTTCCATCAGATGGCTGACGGAGAAGGGGCGATAGAGCCTGACCGCGATCACACCGACTTTTTCACCATCATCGGCCAGTGCTCTGGCGGTTTCTTCAGCGGTTTCAACGCCTGAGGCCATCAAGACGATCACTTTCTCAGCGTCCGGTGCGCCCACATAATCAAAGAGATGGTACGATCGGCCAACCTGTTCGGCAAACTGATCCATCACTTCCTGGACAATTTCAGGTGTCCTGGCATAGAAGGGATTGACCGTCTCACGACCCTGGAAGAAAACATCCGGGTTCTGGGCGGTACCGCGCACAACCGGGTGATCCGGAGACAGGGCCCGGGAACGGTGTTGGGCAACCAGATCATCATCGATCAGGGCCGCTAAATCGTCTTCATCCAATCGCTCAATTTTGGCGATCTCATGTGAGTTGCGGAAGCCATCAAAAAAGTGCAGGAAAGGAACACGTGACCTCAGGGATGCGGCCTGCGCAATCAGGGTCATATCCTGGGACTGCTGCACGGAATCGCTGGCCAGCAGCGCAAATCCGGTGGTCCTGGCCGCATTAATATCGGAGTGATCTCCGAAAATCGATAAGGCCTGGGCCGCGACTGAACGTGCGCTGACATTAAACACGGTGGGTGACAGTTCACCCGCAATTTTGTACATATTGGGGATCATCAAGAGCAGACCCTGAGAAGCCGTGAAGGTGGTGGTTAAACCACCGGTCTGAAGCGCACCATGAACGGCGCCAGCAGCACCGCCTTCAGCCTGCATTTCAATGACATCCGGAACTGTACCCCAAATATTGGGGATGCCTTCAGCGGCCCATTCATCGGCGAATTCGCCCATCGGCGACGAGGGTGTGATCGGGTAAATCGCAATGATCTCGTTCAACCGGTAGGACACCCAGGCAGTTGCCTCATTGGCATCCGTCATTACCATTTCACGTTTCATGAACAATACTCCTTTTATTGGTATTTACTTTTTAATCGTTCTACGAACGGGATTTTCCAGTGTTTGATGTAATCGTAGACAGAAAAGGTTCATCTCTGGAATTTTCCAGTCGTTAAGTATAACCTGATTCAAACGATCTTATATGTTATATTTTTCACATTCGGGAATGTAACCTGTCATAATCCCAGCGGTGTTCATTTTGTCGGTCCAGCCCCACTTTGATTGTACCCAAGTGCTATTGTGAAAGAAAACTCAATCTGTATTTTTTAATAAAGGTTGTGCCAGTAAGAGGGTGGCCAGTGTTTTACCATCCTGGAAATCACCATCCAGAGCCATTTTATAGACCTTATCCACCGGGATGGCAGTCACTTCAATAAATTCGTCTTCGTCCGCGTCGAGAGGTGCCTGATACAGCCCGGTTGCCAGGAAAACAGACATGTATTCATCCGTATAACCCGGCGCCAGATAAAAACCGCCCAGGGACGTCATCTCACGGGCTGCCATGCCAATTTCTTCACGCAGTTCACGCCGAGCGCAAGCCAGTGGGGATTCGCCCGGGTCCAAAACCCCGGCTGGCAGTTCGAGCAGCACGCCATCTGCGCCAATCCGGTGCTGGGTGACAAAGTAAACCCGGTTTTCCGAATCCACCGGTAAGACCGTGACCGAGTCACCATGCTCAACCAGGTCGTAATCCCGTTCCCGACCATCTGGCAAACGGACATGGACTTTAGCTACATCAAAGGCGTGGCCTTCATAGTGTTTCGTGCGGTTCAGTTCTTTGAATTTCATTGGGCCCTTATCATTTATCCATTAGTTGTAACAGCATAGGAAGTTCTGCTTCTGAAGGCTTGTGCCGTATCTTCCCTTTCATGCTGAGTAGTTACCCTCATTTTATAGTATTAGAAAGACTAAAAAAGCTGTGCTTTGAACGCAATTCAAAGCACAGCACAGTGGGTTCCTCAATCGGGAATCAGCACAAAGGATCAGGGAATATCCAACGTCTGTCCGGGAGAAAGGGTATAAGGCTCTTGCAAGTTGTTGACAGCGATGATCGCTTCCGGTGAGACATCGCCATAAAAACAGGCAATCGAGTAAATGGTTTCACCTGCGGCAACGGTATGGGTGGTGGGGTGCGGATTGCGAACCCGGCCTGCCCCTTCCCAGGTGCCGGTCTGGGGGATCTGGATGGTTGTACCCGGGCTGAGCAGATCATTCGGGCCCAGGTTATTGAGGCTGAGAAGATCCTGCGGGTTCAGGTTAAACCGCCTGGCAATACAATAGGGGAATTCACCCTCACGCAAGGTGTATTCCGCTGGGCGGGTAACGGTGGGGACGAAAACTGTAGGTTGCGGTACAGGTGTGTCCGTAGGTACAGCAACCGGATCTTCGCCATTAATATCTTCTCCCGGTTCCTGAGGATCGGTTTGGATTTCTTTGGCAATTGCGGTTTGGGTTATGAAGAATTCATTGGTGTCGTCGTGGATGCGGATGGGTGTGGTCATCGCCTGTGTGTCCGGTGTTTCTGGCGCTTGTGACGCAGGGAGCTTACAACCTGCCAAAAGCAAGGCAAAGACCACAAAGCTGACCATGACAATTCCAAGTTTTTTAGTCATCGGCGCATCTCCTTCTCAGGTCATATTTGTTTGATAAGATAATAATTATCTGAATATGTTGTTAACAACATAGTAGCATAATACCCATTAAGCGTCAAGTTGCCCGGTGGACTTGGCGGGTCTGGTGCAACAGCTTTCTTAATAGCCTGAATAAATAACCACGCTTTGAGACCATCCAATTCCGCCATTGGACAATATCATCCCAACCCAAGTTTCAGGCATTAGCTAAGCCCGGCCATTAACGCCCTGACATCAATCCGCTTAACGGGTTAAAGGTGACGGGCTTTATTAAGAAAAGTAGCAGCTTTCACACCTGGTTGGAATCCAAGTTAATTGAGCTATCGAATAATGGGTTGAAATGCCAGGTTCTCGGTTGCCTATACAAGACTTGGTTTAAAAGACCCTGATGGGGTAATATCGGGTCACAAAATAATAAATTTAACAAGTTCGTCTATTTACGAAACGAATTTACGTCTGGATGGAAAGGTTTCCATCAACACCCACATCGGACACTGTGTTAATGTAAGTCTTACCATCCGGGATTAAAATGAAGGCGAAAGGAAACAAAGAAATGGGTTCACCAAAATCAAAATTATGGATTGTTTTCAGCGTTTTGCTGATCGCGCTGATGGCCTGTTCCATTCCGGGTGCATTTGATATCACATCACTTGCAGAAGAAATTGAAGAAGCTGTCGAAGTGGCTATTCCCCAGGACACAGACGAAGACGAAGGTCCGCCACAGAACGATATTATCCGCGATGAGGTCCTTTTACAGGACACCCTGGTGGCATTATATGATCAGGTCAGCCCGGGCGTGGTTTCCATCCAGGTATTTGCGGAAGGTAGTTCCGGGATCGGATCAGGTTTTGTGATCGACAATGAGGGCCATATCGTGACCAATTATCACGTTGTGCAGATTGCCCAAGAAGTCGAAGTTCACTTTCCAAGCGGCTTGAAGGTTTTTGGACAGGTGATCGGTGAAGATCTGGATTCTGATCTCGCATTGATCCGGGTTGATGTTAACCCTGAAGAACTCTATCCGATACCCTTGGGTGACTCAAACCAGGTACGGGTCGGCCAGACAGTCGTTGCGATCGGAAACCCCTTTGGACTGAGCGGCACCATGACGGTTGGGATCATCTCAGCCCGAGGGCGTACGCTTGAATCCATCCGGCAGACCGAGGCAGGGGCTTTCTTCTCGGCAGGAGACCTGCTTCAGACGGATGCCACGATCAACCCCGGAAATTCTGGCGGACCGCTTTTAAATCTGAATGGTGAGGTGGTGGGAATCAACCGGGCCCTGCAGACCGGGGCAGGCACACAGCTGGGTGCCACATCAAATACCGGGATCGGTTTTGCTGTTTCATCCAATATCCTGCAGCTTGTATTACCGACATTGAAAGAAGGCGAAACTTACCAGTATCCTTATCTGGGTCTTTCAAGCCTCCCCTCTCTGTCTCTGGCGCAGGCTGAATTCTTAGGCCTGCCACAGGCTACGGGCGCATACATTGTAGAAATTGTTCCGGACGGGCCTTCTGACCAGGCTGGATTACGCGACGGAGATGAACCAACCCAGGTGCCGGGATTGTTTGCCAACGGCGATTTAATCATCCAGGTGGATGATGTTGAAGTACTTGAGTTCAGTGAACTCCTGAGCTATATGATGCTCAATAAACAACCTGGTGATACGATGGATGTCACTGTCATCCGTGACGGGGAAGAGATGGTGGTCACCGTCACACTGGGTGAACGACCTCCGACCCGACAATAAAATCCAAACTCACAAACCGCTGTGGATCTTGCTGCAGCGGTTTTTTATTTTTAACACGATGTTTTTGAAATAAATCCCGGTTTGCGATAAAATTAACCCATAGTTTGTTCGATTCGAGCAAACGCTCACCTTAAAATTCCACAATAAATCAAATGGAGGCAATAATGTTTTCCGAAAAAGACCTGCAAGCTCTTTTGAACTATTCATCAGATGGGCGGGTGTTGAGTGTGTATTTAAACACTGATCCCACTGAAACCAGTGCAGAAGCTGCAAAACTCCAGCTTCGTAATGCACTTAAATCGGTCAAACTTCCGGAAGATGTCCAGGTTGTAGAAAACTTTATTAACTTCGAATACGATTGGGCGGCAAAGGGGTTGGTTTTATTCTCAGATCAATCATCAGATTTTCTCAAATCTTATCAATTCGGTGTACCGGTGCCCAATGAGGTGTATGCAGGGAAACATCCTGTCATCCGGCCACTGGTGCGGCTATTAGATGTCTTTACCGGTTGGAGTGTGGTACTGGTTGATAAACAGGGCGCACGACTGTTCCTGTTTGATCTGGGCGAATTGGCAGAGGTGGGGGTCTCTGGTGACGAAGTCAAACAAGCCAAACGCGGAGGCGGCAATGCCATGCATGGCAGGATGGGCGGCGCAGATATCAGTGGAAAGGTTGAAAATATTATTGAACGGAACATCAAAGAAGTTATCGACACAGCGACCAATTATTTCAATCATCATCACGTTCGGCGGATTATGATCGGTGGCACCGAAGATAATATCGCCCGTTTTAAAGAAGAATTACCCAAATCATGGCAATCACTGGTCGTCGGTGATTTTTCGATGAGTATGACGGCCAACCACCAGGAAGTGCTGGAACAGGCCATGCATGAGGCCCTTTCCGCCCAAAAGAAAATTAATGGGGCTCTGGTCGATCAGGCCATTACGCAGGCTGCCAAAGGCAGTTCAGGCGTAACCGGACTGTCTGAAACGCTCAATGCGATTCATGAGGGTCGGGTAAAAACTTTACTGGTTTTGGATGATAATGAACAACCAGGTTACCGATGCCAGGGCTGCGGGTTTTTGTCCTCACAAAAAATCAAGCAATGCCCCTTCTGCGGCAGCAGTTTTGAAGAAATTGAAACAGCAGTAGAAATGGCCGTACAGGAGGCCTTAAATAAAAATGCGGAAGTTAAAGTGCTCTCAGAAAACAAAGCACTGGAAGGGGCAGGCGGAATTGCAGCCGTGTTGCGGTATTGAAATTAGCCACTGACCAGACCAAGAACCCCAGAATCATGCTCGATCTGGGGTTTATTTATGACTGGCAATTACACACCACCTGACCCAGCGTTTGCACCAGTTTTTTATAAAGCAGCACATAACCCATTTCAATCTGGAAAATGTGTAGAATTTACGAAATCATGCAGGAGAAATCATGAACAACGATAAATTAATGGAAGACAAAATGGTATTGATCACCGGTGCAACCGATGGGATTGGCGAATCCACTGCCCGTCAACTGGCTGAAATGGGGGCACAGGTCATCATTCATGGGCGCGACCCGGAAAAAGCAGCCAGGGTCAAGGAGGATATCATCCTGGCAACCGGTAATAAGCGTGTGGATACAGTGATTGCTGATTTTATAATGATGGCCAATGTGCGCGCGCTGGCTCATGAGATTAAAGAAAAGGTCAATAAGCTGGATGTGTTAATCAATAACGCCGGTGTTTACATGCAGCAATATGTGGAAACACCGGATGGATTTGAAATGACCTTTGCCGTCAACCACCTGGCCCCTTTTTTACTCACACACCTACTACTCGATCTCTTGATCGAATCAGCCCCGGCTCGGATTATCAACGTCAGTTCATCAGCTCATGGCAGCGCCCGAGTTGACCTTGAAAACCTTAATGCAGAAAAGAAGTTCCATGGGTGGGGGGCCTATTGTCTTTCAAAGCTGGGCAATGTGTTGTTTACCTTTGCCCTGGCGCGAAGGTTGGAGGGTACGGGGGTCGCGGTAAATGCCTTACACCCGGGTGCAGTCGACACAAAGATGCTAAACCAGTTGGGAATGTCGGGCAAATCGGTTGAAGAGGGTGCTGAAACACCTGTGTACTTGGCCAGCTCACCTGAGGTGGCTGAGATCAGCGGGTCGTATTTCAGCAAGAAACGGATTGCCAAACCCTCCGAAGCCGCGCGCGACCAGGCATTACAAGAAAAATTCTGGCAGATCAGCGCTGATCTGGTCGGGATAGAACCTGCACAATAAGCATCAATTTATATTAAAATATTTTGACAATATGCTATTTAATCGACAACGTTAATCGAATATTAACGGTAAACGCCATTTTTGTGCATCTGTTCTTAACATTGCTCATTTATAATCGAAAAAATACTCTAGCTCATCAGAAATCAGGTCTATGTTTTTTGTCTTCATCTTGATCTTCGTTACTATTATGTGGGTGCACCATATGTATTATGGTAAGCACCTGAATCCGGTTGGGATGGTAGCGGTCAGTCGAAGAAGCTCATAGACCAAAATAAAAATCTATCAAGCCACCCAACCAAGGGTGGTTTTTTGTTGATTTATACGGCAAGTATGAATCAGAAAGGCGGTGGAACGGCAAAAGTGGAAATGCAGTTATTCATCAGTCACTTAGTTAACTTTTTTGAGGAGAAGCTTAAAAATGAAGATTAAATATTTTGTTGTGTTTATGCTTGTTTTGATCCTGGCATTGGGTGCCTGCGCACCGGCTGCAGAAGCACCGGTCGATGAGCAACCTGTTGGGGACGGCAGTGACGATCCGTGTGCGGCCGATGATTTTGGTTGTGCCGTGATCCAGCCTGGTCAGACCATCAAAATTGGGATGAGCTCGCCAATGACGGGTCCTTATGCCGATTTTGGAATTGACGCTCAAAACAGCGGTTTGATTGCTGTGGCAGATGCCGGACAGGTTGAGGGATTTTCCTTCGAACTGGTCGCAGAGGATGATGAGGGTGGCGCAGAAGGCGGCGCAGCGGTGGCCAATAAACTGGTTGCTGATCAGACCTTTGTGGCCCTGGCCGGTCCATTATTCTCGGGTGCAACTGCGGCAGCCATGCCGATCTATGAAGCCGCTGGCATTCCGATGATGTCGCCCTCAGCGACCGCCGGATTCCTGACATTGGAAGGCTCACGGGTGTTCAACAGGCTACCCTTCGTTGACCCCATTCAGGCTGCAGCCGCTGCTGATTTCATGTTCAACAATCTCGGTGTTCGGAACATTGCTGTCTTACACGATGGTGAAGATTATGGTCGCGGTCTGGCCACAAGTGTCAAAGATGAGTTCGAGGCCCTCGGTGGGACCGTGAGCGCTTTTGAAGGTATTACCCCGGGTGAAGCAGACTATACCCCCATTCTCTCAACGATTGCGACCCAATCACCTGAGGTGGTTTACTTTGGTGGTTACAATCAGGAAGGTGCAGTTATCACCAACCAGATGAAGGCTGTCGGTCTTGAAGATGCTGTATTCTTCGGTTGTGACGGTACATGGGGTGCAGATTACCTGGCCCAAACCGGTGCAAACGGGGAAGGTTCAATCCATGCCAATACCCGAGCACCCGAAGAATCGGATGTCAAAGCAGCCTTTGATGCGGCTTACCTGTCGGCTTATGGTGTGGGACCCGTTGTTCTTTCACCTTTCTCATACAACAGCTATGATGCCGTGACGATTCTGACCAATGCGGTCAAATCCGTTGCTTTCCTGGACGCAGATGGGAATCTCAACATCCCACGTGGTGCCCTGGTCAGTGAAGTGCGCGGAACATCCGGCTTTGTTGGTATCGGCAGTTACTCTTGTGACGCAATTGGAGAATGCAACGTTGAAGGCCCAGCCTTTGAAATGATTGTCAATGGCGAATGGGTCGTGCTAGACTGAAGATTTTTTGATAAAATCAAACACGCAGGGAAATTTCCCTGCGTGTTTGATAATTGATTATTTTTATTAATCACTGGAGAACCTCTTATGATAGCGACCAAGAAGGAAAATTTTCTTCTTAAACTACGCGGCTCCGGCACAATTATCCGGTATATTTTAGGGATTCTGGCCGGGGGTTACCTCCTGTGGCGTTTATACCGGGTTTTTATTGTCCAAAGTGCTTTCGGTTTGGAAACATGGACCCGGCTGTTGATTGCGGGCCTGGTGATCGGGTCCGTTTATGCATTAATTGCCATTGGTTATACCCTGGTTTATGGTGTTTTATTTATGATCAACTTCGCCCACGGCGAAGTTATGATGTTAGGCTCTTTTGCTGGGTTTTTTGTCCTGGAGGCAACCCGGGCCATGGAAGTCAATGGCCCCGGTGGTGTGGCAACTTCGTTCTCCAATGCTTATCCAGGGCTGGCCATCTTACTGGCGTTTGTGGCAGGCATGTCATTTTCTGCACTGGTTGGTTTTTACCTTGAAAAAATCGCTTACCGGCCGCTACGAAAAGCCCCACGCCTCATTCCCCTGATCAGCGCCATCGGCGCATCCTTTGCCCTGCAAAATGCAGCCCTGCTGCTCTTCAGCCCACAAACACGGACTTATCAGAACCCGGATATACTGACCAGGGGCCAGGGATGGCGTTTGATGATCAACGACTCCGCCGTAATTCTGCCCTATACCGGTGTGTTCACAATGGTGTTATCGATCATCCTGATGGTGGGCCTGATTCTGCTGGTTAAGCGCACCCGGTTGGGCAAATCGATGCGGGCCGTTGCCATGGATAAAGATACAGCAGCCCTAATGGGTATTGACGTCAACAAGACCATCAGCAACACCTTCATCATCAGTGGTATTCTGGCTGGCTCTGCAGGTGTGATGTGGGGATTGCATAATGGCCTACTGCATTACTTTGTAGGTTTTCTTCCCGGGATTAAGGCATTTACGGCTGCGGTACTGGGCGGGATTGGCAATATCCCCGGGGCAATGTTGGGAGGCATGGTTTTAGGTCTGTTGGAAGCGCTGGGACCGGCAGCTTTGGACATCAGTTTCCAGCTTAAAGATGTGATCGCATTTGTCATCATGATCGTCATCCTCATATTTAAACCATCTGGACTGTTGGGAGAGGTGTTATCGGAGGAGAAAGTATGAAACCGCCGAATTTATTTCGTAAGAGTGCCGAAAAAGGCCTGGTATATAGCCTGGTCATGATCTTTATGATGATGATCGGCTTTCATGTTGTGGCGGCGAACCTGATGAGTAAAGTGTTTGGCGTTACAGTCTTAAGGGGGAGCATTCCAGAAGTCCGTTTTATGGCGTTTGTGCATATCCTGTTTGCGTTCCTTTTCGGATGGGGTGCCAGTGATCGTCAAAGGGATAAAAAGTCACGCATCCGGCAGGGCTTGATTACTTCGTTGACAGCTGGTGGGATAATCGCCCTGTTCAGTGTATTGCTCAATTACCTGGTCGAAGCCCAGATCGATATCCGTCAATACCTGACAGCCTTTTCAGCGGACAGCATGCGCTACTTCATCCTTAATCAGGGCCAATCGGGCATATTCGTACTCTTTGCTATTTATCTATTCACCGGATTGCTGGGAACCATTCTGGCTATCATTTTCCAGTCAGAAAAGGCCCAGACATCCAGACAAAGCCTCAAGGCCAAAATCGGTGAAGCGGCCCAAACATTTTCTGACAAAATGCCCACACTCGTAAAGAAACACTGGAAATATGGCATTTATGCAATTTTAGTGGTCGTCCTTTTGATCATGCCCATGCGTTGGGGTTCTTACTATAATTTCGTAGCCAGTGTGGTGGGCGTGTATGTGATCGCCGGGATTGGCTTAAATATTATGGTGGGTTTATCGGGCCAATTGATGTTGGGGTATGCTGCCTTTTTTGCCATGGGGGCTTACAGTGTGGCCTTATTAAATGCACCCACACCTCACGGGATCATGCTGGGCTTCTGGCCCTCCCTGCTCGTTGGTGTTGTGGCTGCTATGATCGGTGCAGTTCTCCTGGGATTGCCCATCATGCGGCTGCGCGGCGATTATCTGGCGATCGTGACCCTCGGCTTTGGCGAAATAATCCGGATCTTACTGAAAAGCGATTTGCTCATTGATTTCACAGGTGGACCCCGAGGCATTCATGCCATTCAGGGGCCGACGTTGTTTGGCCGATCCTTCACCAGCGATTCAGATTATGTATACTTGATCCTGGTATTCATTGCCATCAGCATTTTTATTTACCAGCGTCTCGCAAATTCACGAACCGGCCGGGCCTGGCTGGCTATCAAGGAAGATCCTATTGCAGCGCAGGCAACCGGCATCAACTTACGTGGATATAAGCTTCTGGCTCTGATCATTGGGGCGGCTTTTGCAGGGTTGGTGGGTGGCATTGCTGCTGCCAGGAACGCTTTTACAGGGCCCAATGATCATTCATTGATGGTCTCAATCAATGTACTCAGCCTGCTGATTGTGGGTGGGATGAACAGCATCCCTGGCATCGTGCTGGGTGCCTTTGCTTTAAGAGGTTTACCAGAGATATTGCGTGAGGTTGAAACTTACCGGCAACTTGCTTTTGGCATCCTGCTGATTGTGATGATGCTCGTACGCCCTAAGGGCCTCTGGCCTGGCTCGCGGCCTGTTTTGGAAAAAGTGGACGAGGAAGTGGTTGAAGAAATTTCAACGGAGATCAAGAAACCCAAACGAAAGAGGACCCATGCCTGAGCTGGTCATCGAAACAAAAGGTGTTTCAAAAATTTTCGGCGGATTGACGGCCGTCAATTCTGTGGATCTACAGATCCCTAAAGGTCATATCTATAGCATTATCGGGCCGAATGGCGCCGGTAAGACCACCCTGTTCAATTGTATTTCGGGTTTTTATACGCCCGAACACGGTGAGATTCTCTTCCTGGGACGGAAGATTCAGGGCAGTTCGACAGACCTGATCGCTGGCATGGGTATTTCCCGAACGTATCAGAATATCCGGTTATTTGGCAATCTGACCGCAATTGAGAATATTTTGGTAGGACAGCACACCAAACTGGTAACAAACTGGTTGGATGCAATTATCCATACGCGTCGGTATCGTGTTGAGAACAGTACGTCATTATCTGAAGCCAAAGATATTCTAAAATTTGTGGGCCTGGAGGGGCTGGGCGATTATTTAGCATTAAACCTCCCCTATGGCATGCAACGCCGGCTTGAAATCGGACGGGCGCTGGCCAATGGACCGACGCTTTTATTGCTGGATGAGCCAACAGCCGGCATGAATCCGCAAGAGACGGTTGACATGGTGCGCCTGATCCGAAAGCTGCGTGATGAACTGGGAATTTCCATCATCTTGATCGAACATGACATGAAATTGGTGATGGATATATCCGATCACATTAGCGTGTTGGACTATGGAACCAAGATTGCCGAAGGGATGCCGAAAGAAATCCAATCCAACGATCGGGTGATTGAAGCCTACCTTGGCCCTGGTGGCGCAGCCCTCGCAGCAAAATATCAAAGCAGAAAGCGGAACAACCATGCTTAATGTGAGTAATTTACATGTTCATTATGGCGCTATCCATGCCCTGAAAGGTGTCAGCTTCAACCTGGAAGAAGGTGAAATCGTGGCCTTAATCGGGTCGAATGGCGCCGGCAAATCAACGCTTTTGAAGACCATTTCTGGCCTACTGGAGGCAACCGAGGGAGAGGTAAGTTACCAGGACGAAATCATCAGCGGCCAACCTGCACAGGACATCGTCAGCAAGGGTGTGATCCACATCCCTGAAGGCCGGAAGATATTTCCCAAGATGACCGTGGTCGAAAACCTCGAAATGGGCGCCTTCCTGCTCCGTGACCGGCGGTTGGTCGCAGAACGGATGGAAGCCATGTTCGAACGGTTCCCGGTTCTGCGAGATCGAAAAAAACAACTGGGTGGAACGCTCTCAGGTGGCGAGCAGCAAATGCTCACAATGGCCCGGGGATTGATGACCAACCCAAAATTGATGCTGCTGGATGAACCCTCCATGGGGCTGGCACCCGTTCTGGTTGAGAAGGTCTTTGATATTATTGAAGAGATCAACGAACAGGGCACCAGCATATTGCTGGTTGAACAAAACGCACAGATGGCGCTATCGATCGCGGATCGAGCATATGTCCTGGAAACGGGCCGCATCACACTCTCAGGCGATGCCCTCGATCTGATGGAAAATCCACTGGTGATTGAAGCTTACCTGGGTGGGTGAGCTTAATTATGAGACCGAATAACCGATATTAGACTCTGCCCAAAAAGAATCTCAATGCAATGTGAAAGCGCCTTCGCCAAGCGCTTTCGTGGTGTTCAGCACCTGGTGCAACCCGTGTGATCCAATCCCGGCCTGGAGAATAACCCTTTTCTGCCATCACCTGATCCACAACCTGCTGGTAGGGGGGATAGATGGCATCACCGCCACCGGTGCCAAGATCGAAATAAATCCGGTGTCTGCCTGGTGCTGGCAGATACTTACGCAGGTATGGCTGGATGAGATTACCCAGGGGAGGCCAATGCGTTGAAAAACAACCGGCTCCTCCGAACACCTCCGGATATTCCAGCAAAGCATAAAGAGATATCAACCCGCCCATACTGGACCCCATGATCAGGGTGTGTTGCGGGCCAGGCCGAGTACGAAAATCTTTGTCAATCTGAGGTTTGAGGATGGTGGTCATCCATTCCAGGTAGTCATCGGCCATATATACGTTTTGGTCAAATTGTCCTTCCGTTTCTTCACGGATTCTATCGAGATAGGCTTTTCCGGCTGGCGTTTCAAAGGGTCGAGTCGGCATATAATCGCCAATCCGATTATCTGTGTTGTCGATTCCAACCACGATAGCGGGTTGGATAAACCCCCACCCGCTGAGGCGGGTGATGGCTTCTGCCACACCCCAGGTGATTTGGGTGTATGCTTTCTCAGGATAAAAAAGGTTTTGCCCATCATGCATGAAAATAACTGGAAAGCGCTGCTTCGTTTCGACATGATATTGAGGGGGGACCCACACCCAGACATCCCGGGGTAGAAGATTCTTGTAAATATTACCCGGGTAACGCGTGAGATTGATTTTCATGATTGCTCCTGACGTGATAAGGTTTGGGTGACGGATTGGCCTGAATCTAACGCAACTTGTTTTTATGACAGGTATTGTACATCACACAACCCAATATGTGCTGACCTGACATCATTGATCAGGATTATAGTCTAAATCAGATTTGATCCCATTATTCGGATAAAAACCGGGGTAATCGCAAACTCATATGGTTAAATCACGTCAATTATTTTTGTAAATTAATCACCTCATCTTGCCTCCACCAAAAAAGGTGCGGGTTCCGCTTTGCTCCAACATCTGCACGCCTCCTTCTCTTCGAGGTGAAGGTCTTTATAAAATCAGGGCTATCACAGTGTATACTTTGATAATAGGAGGTTTACATGCCACACGATCTCTATCAATTGGACGCCTTTACAGATGAGCCTTTTCGGGGCAACCCGGCAGCCGTCTGTGTATTAAAAGGGCCAAAACAAGATGCATGGATGCAGGCCCTTGCATCTGAAATGAATCTGTCGGAAACAGCCTTTTTACTACCTGAAGGCCAGGGCTGGCATCTGCGCTGGTTCACACCGAAAGCTGAGGTTGATCTTTGCGGCCATGCCACCCTGGCCAGCGCCATGGTCCTGTTTGAAACGCAGCCAACATTACGCCCAGGTCCTGTTCGATTCCAGACACGCAGCGGGGAACTTTCCGCTACCTGGGTGGATGGCCGGATCGAGCTGGATTTTCCTGCAATGCTGCCTGATCGGCCTGTTTCGATCGACGAGCCCATTAAGCATGCTCTGGGATTCACCCCTACCCAGGGTGTTGTTTCGGGTGATTATTTTCTCTTTGAGGCTGCGGATGAAGCAACCGTCCACACTGCCAGGCCAGATTTTATAGCCCTGGCGAAATTGCCTATGCCTGAGGTCATCATCACGGCCATCAGCAATGACCCACAATATGACTTCATCTCGCGATTTTTTGCACCCCAAATCGGTATTGATGAAGACCCGGTAACCGGGTCAGCCCATTGCCTGCTGGCACCTTATTGGGCGGAAAAGCTCAAGAAAGATTCCTTCACGGCATACCAGGCTTCACCACGTGGCGGACGTTTGGACCTGTGTTTATCTGGTGAGCGGGTTACCATCAAGGGCAGTGCGATATTCATCTTCAAAGCCAGTTTATTGGTTTAGACCTGGTCTGATAAGGCATTAAGAAAATGGCGACAACAATAACCTGGTTTGGCACCAATACGCTCCTGTTGAGAAAAGGTGATTCATCCCTTCTGGTTGACCCCCATTTTTCACGTCCGGGACTGCTCAATCTCATTACAAAGATATCCAGTGGTGAACAGGCCGTTGAGGATGGTTTGAAAACAGGAAATATCGAACGGCTGGATGCTGTCCTGCTCACCCATACCCATTACGACCATGCCATGGACGCACCAACGGTGATTCGTCAGACCGGGGGAGCACTTTATGGATCGCAATCAGCCGTCAACCTGGCTATGGGAGAGGGGCTGAAACCAGGACAATATCACCGGGCTAGCGTTGGAGTGAAAGAAGAAATAGGTGAGTTTCAGGTTGAATTTCATCCCAGCCGGCACCTGCCTTTTGCACCGCCGATGTCCTGGCTGGTGCCCGAAAGCGCTGAGATTGACCACCCATTAAAAAGCCCGGCCTGGTTCTGGCAATACGCCTGCGGAGAGATTTACGCCATCCAGGTCGAAGATGTGTTAATCTTTGGCAGTGCGGGGTTTGAACCCGGCGCCTACCAGGGCCGGGATATTAAAACCGTCGTATTGGGCATTGGCGGTCTGGAAACCCGGCCTAAAGCCTACCTGGTTGATTTTTATCGTGAGGCTGTGGTCCAATCAGGCGCTGAAAAGGTGTTTGTTTCTCATTGGGATCATTTCATGCGGCCGGCTGGGGCTGAAGCCGAACCCCTGGGCTTTGCAAACCAGACCATTGAGCGGGTCAGCCATTTGGGGGAGGTGCACGGCCAGTCAGTGGCGGTGCTGAGGCTCAATCAAACGTACAGGGTTTAATATTCAGCATAAATCGGATAATCCCAATTTTTTCTAAAATGGCGTAAAATAGGTGAACCTTTTTGTGATGATGATTTTGCGGACTGTTTTTGGTATAATCACACTAATCAGATAATAATAAGTGTAAATATTTATAAGGTTGAAAACATGAAACCATTCCTGCTCTTGATGTTATTGATAAC
>SKPR01000253.1 GCA_007119455.1 Candidatus Brevefilum sp.
CATGGATTAAAACAATCTGAGATCAACCTGAACCGGAAAATGCTGGCAGATCTGGCTGTGCGGGAACCTGAAGCCTTCACCGCCATCGTTGAAAAAGCGATGAGCTGAAGGTAAACAAGATCAACAAAAAAAGAGGCTGCATTTTTATGCGGCCTCTTAGCTATTAATCCATTATCTTAAGTGTCAATCTAAAGGCATCGAAGTTGTTTCACATCAAATTCCTCGTCAAACGGTCAAATCAACCGTTTATGGCATGCCATTTTCTGGCTGGATGTCGTTAATCATTTCAGGGACCGGGAAGCGCATCAGGCGGTTATTCCGAGCGTCGGATACCCATACTTGCCCTTGCGGGTCGACGGCCAGGCCGGCTGCAATGCCGATCTCATCCAGGCCTGAGCCAAAACCGCCCCAGCCAAACAGGAATTCACCCTCCTGGTTGAACACCAGGATACGGCCCATAACCGGGTCAGCCACAAAGACGCGGTGATGATCGTCAATGTCAAGGAAAGGTTTATTGTCCAGAGAGTCTCCAAACCAGGCATCAACATCCCAGGTGATGTGGTTGGGATAGGTCAGCGTGTCGTTTGCAGGGAGCATAACCTGGATCCGCCTGTTCCAGGTATCAGCGATGTACAGGCGACCACGCTCATCCACTGCGATCCCCACGGGTTCATCAAACTGGCCCACGCCCATCCCGGCGCCGCCAAAGGATGCCAGGTCGTTTCCGTCGCTATCAAAGATCATCACCCGTTTATTGCCGGTATCCGTCACAAAAACCCGACCTTCTGCATCAACAGCAACACCCCGAGGCCCCCAAAAATCATAGGCACTTTCTGTAGCGCCAAACTGACCCCATTCGGTCAGGAACTGGCCGTCCGATGTGAATTTCTGGATGCGATGATTCCAGGTGTCTGCAACATAAACTGAACCGTCCGGGCCAACAGCCAACCCCCAGGGTTCGTTGAATGATCCGCCGGGTGCAGTGAAATTGATCGTGTGATCACTGGCTGCAAATTCTCCCCAGGCATTGAGGAAATTCCCGTCCTGATCGAAATGCAGGATGCGATGGTTGCGGGAGTCAGCCACATAAAAAGTGCTATCCGGTGCAAAAGCAATATCCCGGGGGGCATTCATTGTGAATTGCTCGTTCCCAAAAACGACCTGGTCTGCCTGGATTGTAATCATATTGTCTTCATAGGGGTCAACAGCCGGTTCCAAAACAACAGGAGCAGCACCGTATTCCCAGATTTGGGAGACAACGTCTTTGCGGATATACATGCGGAATGAATCTGAAGGTTGCCAGTTTTCCAGGGTCAGGGTGTTGATATTTGCCAGCCGGGCATAAGGTTCGTAGTTGCGGTTAAACCAGATTTCCCACAGCGCGCCGCGTGTTTCTGCATCCGTGAAGGCATCCCATACCCGTTGGACAGAGAGGTTGAAATAAGCCTGAGAAGGCCACCATAATCGATGGTGCTCGAAGCGAATGTAATCATCGCCCACCACCGGATCGATTGCCCCATAATTCTCGCTGCCCACCAATATGATGGGTGCTTCACGCAGGTCGCGTGTGGGGCTGTCAGAGAACCAGCGTCTGTTGGGATAATCCCTGAAATACCACCAGAAGGGATAAAGCATGTTATTGTCATAAGCCACAACGATGTCTTTCCCGCCGGTCAGGCGGTGGCTGATTTCTTCCACCTGTTCCAAAACGTCCTTGGGGTCTCTGGCTGAATGTGCGTAAACCAGGAATTCTTTTGCTGTGTCATAGAGAATAAAGTTGGCGCGGTATGCCGTCCGAATGGTGATCAGCGAAAGGATGACAATGAAGAGGATCAGGGCAAACCTGCCCATCTGCTTGAATGTCCAACCACGCAAAAGATAAGAAAGACCAATTCCCGAGGCGATCATACCTAATAACGCAACCAGGAAATTGCTGGTTGCTTCCAGTTGGAAGAGTTCGTTTCCCTGGAAAGGGGGTGTTGGACCCAGCAGTGCACCCATCGTGCGGATGAAGGTTAGCAGGAACAGCGCGCCCACAATCCCCAGCAACCAGCCGCGATGCTTCTTGAAAGCTGCCCAATCATAAGATTCCAGCAATCGCCCAAAGCTCCATCCGCTGGTCAGGATCATGGGCATGGTGATATGAGAGGTGAGCCAGGGCATCCGCTCACCGGCGAAACTGAAAGCTGCCAGGCTCATGATTGACCAGTAAAGCAAAAATGCCAGTACAGGCGGGTGCCTGACCTCACCTTCATTATCAACAATCCGTGTATGTTGGGGTTCTGGTTCTTCTTCTGTGGTTGCCACATCATCCAGATTATTGGACTCCTCATCGCTTTCATCAGCCAGGATTTTCAGAATTGCATCATCCGGCACTGTTTCTGCCTCAGAATCTTCAGCAGGAGTGTCATTACCATGGTCTTTTTGCCAGCGACGGATCATGGATATGCCCATGCCGGCTGCCAGCAAGGTGCCAAAGGCCGGCAGGAATTCGTAGATTGGGATCTGCACCAGGGCGTAGTAATAAAGGGGCTGGGTGCCGCGTACAACGCCCTGCTGTGCCAGCCAGTATCCTAAAGCGCCCATCATCCCCATGGGGAGGCCGCTGCCCTGGGTGAACAGGGTTGTGTAAAAAACGGTGAATATTGCCCAGAAAATGCCAATGTTAAGAGCCCACACCTTCCAGTTCCACCACAAACCAACCAGGATAGCAATCACCAATAGTGGCAGGATGAAAAGGGCGGAAGTTATCAGGCCGGATGTGCTGTAATCAAGGGGGTTAAAACCAAGGATATCCATCGGTAGGGCTGCCAGAAGAGGCAGAACGATGGTTCCCTGAAGAATTAACAGATCGAAACTGCGTTCGTTCCTGACTCCAAACCAACCAATCCCCTTAATCAGGAAGTAAGCGGCCAGCACTATCCCAGCGATCAAACCCAAAGATAGGCTGCCGATCAACAGGCGTGTGGTCAAATCCAGCTCACCCAACATAACACCCACGCCTTCTTGGGCGAGAGGTGCTGTACCATGTGTCAGCGCATCATAGCCCACACCAAATAAAGCCAACCCGATGATCAGGGTTGCAGCAACCGTGATCAGAAATCCAGACTGGGCCTTTTTGGATTGCCAGGGTTTGGTGATTACCCGAGCAACAAAGACCAGGGCTAAAAAGATCAGTAATTCGGCTGTGAAAATATACGACGTGGCTTTATCGGTGAAGTGCAGGGCGGTGATTACTGTAATAAAAATTAATGTGTTTTTTCGGCCATAATGGAGATAATGTAATACACCCCAGATCAGTGCCATCCCCCAAAAGACGATAAAGATTTCATTACGCGTATAGCGGCTGTAATAGGATATGTAGGGTGAAATGGTGAAAAGAAAACCTGCGATCAGTGCCCCTATCCGTCCCAGGTAGCGTTTAAAGGCAAATATGGCGAAGGCCACCACGGCGATACCGAATAAGGCATATGGGATACGGGCTGAGAAATCACTGTCGCCAAACAGGGTGTATGATAGGGTGATCAGGTGAAATTGCAAGGGTCCATGGGTGACCGGATCATACCGATAGCCACCGCCCTGATAAAATGTATGGGAGGGAACGACATGGTTCACTTCATCATGGCTCATCACGCGTTCACCCAG
>SKPR01000093.1 GCA_007119455.1 Candidatus Brevefilum sp.
ACAAATCAAAAACCTCCTGGTTTATGTCCTTCTGGTGGCTGCCGCAATTTCTCTGCTTGCTGGCAAATCAATTGATGCTGTCGTAATTGGTATCGTTATTATTGTCAACTCGTTGATCGGTTTTTTTCAGGAATACCGCGCTGAGGAAGCGCTGGAAGCTTTAATGGCCAAGGCATCACCGGAAGCAGAGGTTGTACGAAAAACTAGCGAACATGACGATTATATTGATATGAGTGTTCCCACCTCATATGTTGTTCCAGGCGATGTCATCCTTTTAGATGAAGGATCAAAAGTGCCAGCTGATGGACGGCTGATCGAGGCCTATAACCTTGAAGCGGATGAAGCCATGCTCACAGGTGAGAGCTTCAGCGTGCAAAAACAGACTGAACCCCTTGGTGGTGAACGTGCCGTTGCAGAACGGGTCAATCTGGTATATGGCGGCACAGTGATCACCCGGGGACGTGGCCGGGCTGTGATTTACGCAACGGGCAAGGATACGGAGATGGGCGAAATCGCGACCCTGATCTCTGAAACCGAGAGAGCTGTATCCCCTTTACAACGTCAGACAGAAGACCTCGGAAAAAAGCTTGGCATACTGGCTGTCTCTGTTGCTGCATTGACCTTTGTGATCGGCGTGATTGTTGCCCTTGAATTACAGGACATGTTTCTTTTCGCGCTGGCCTCCGCTGTTTCTTCAATTCCTGAGGGACTTCCAGCCGTGATGAGCATCACACTTGCCATAGGTGTCAACCGGATGGCCAAACAAAATGCCATCATCCGCCATCTACCTGCTGTTGACACGCTGGGCGCGGCCAGCGTGATTTGTTCTGATAAGACCGGTACGCTTACGACGAATAAAATGACCGTCAAGGAAGTTTTTGCCGGGGATAAGCTGGTAAAAGTTACCGGTAATGGTTATCAACCGCAGGGAGAGTTTAAGTTTGATAAAAATATGTTCGACCCCTGTGACAACCCCGATATCCGTACCACACTGCAAATTGGTGCACTGTGCAATAATGCCCGGTTGATCCAACACCGGGATGGCATTCAAAAATGGGAGATCAGTGGTGACCCAACAGAAGCCGCGCTTGTGGTGTCCTCAGCTAAAGCTGGTTTATTAAAGAAGTCGTTGGAGAGGATATTCCCCCGTATAGATGAAGTGCCATTTAATTCTTCACTGAAATTTATGGCTACATTTCACCAAGGCGGGGAGAATAATGTCTGGGTTTATGTGAAAGGCGCTCCCGAAAAAATTCTTGCCAGCTGTAAGTATATTCAAAAAGATGGTGAAGAGATCATCCTCACTGAGATGGAGCGCGAACACATCCTCGACCAAAACCACCAGATGGCGGATAAGGCCTTACGGGTTCTGGGGATGGCGTACCGCATCATCCCCAGAGACCAGATTAAGTCCGTAAAAGAAAACCTCGAAAACGAAACTGAATCTGAACTGGTGTTCGCAGGCCTGGAAGGGATGATGGACCCGCCGCGAGCAGAAGTGCCCGAAGCTGTCAGGCGATGCAAGAACGCCGGCATCCGGGTAATCATGGCCACCGGTGACCACCAGATAACTGCACGCGCCATTGCGGAAGAAATTGGCATCCTGGAAGCCGGAGACCGGGTTATCACTGGGCCTGAAGTGGATGAGATGGACGAAGCCGAATTAGATAAAGCACTGGAGAACACCTCCGTCTTTGCCCGGGTGGCACCAGAAAACAAGCACCACCTGGTTTTGGCCTTACAGCGCCATGGTTATGTGGTTGCCATGACAGGCGATGGCATCAACGATGCCCCTGCCTTACAGGCGGCTGAAATTGGCATTGCGATGGGCATCCAGGGGACGGATGTGACGAAAGAGACCGCTGAGATGATCCTGACCAATGACAACTTTGCCAGCATTGTCAGCGCAGTGGAAGAAGGCAGAGTCATTTTCAAGAATGTTCAAAAAGTTGTCAAGTTCCTGCTTGCCACGAACATCGGTGAGGACCTTACACTGATTACCTCTTTGCTGTTATTCGCTACCAAAGGTCTGATCATATCCCCGGTTCAAATTTTGTGGGTCAACCTGGTGACAGACGGCATCCTCGACATCACACTTGCAATGGAACCGAAGGAAGATGAAGTCATGGATGAACCGCCCCGTCCTCGCAAAGCACGCATTATTAACCTGGAGATTTTAGTGAATATCGTTATTGTGGCGATTGTGATGGCAATCGGCACCTTATCCATGCATCAATATGCCAGCAATGGAAGCAGGGCTTTTGCCCAAACGACGGTCTTTACAACCCTGGCGATGTTCCAGGTTTTCAATGCCCTAAACTGCCGATCCCGTACCCGATCCTTCTTCAAAATGAATTTCTTCAAAAACCCCTATCTATTAGCGGCGATTGTCACATCCATTGTCCTTCAGGTGGCTGCGGTTTATGTACCCTTCATGCAAGAGGCATTGGGGACTGCCCCCCTGGCACTTCGGGATTGGGGACTGATCGTACTGGTCAGCAGCAGCATCTTCTTTGTGGATGAGATCCGCAAATTGATCCAGCGGCATATTGAAACTAAAGGCCCTATGAGCCATAAACCTGTCAATATTCAGTCAGATATTTGATTTAACAATTCCAGCCATGGGCTAAGAATGGCAGCGAGCATATCGTTTCACTCACTCAATATTGCTGGGAAGTTTTGGCTCTGATTGACCAAAGATCAATCGGAGCCAATCATTTTAAGACGAAGCGTCTACCTGCAAACTCACTTCTTTGTTCAAAATAAAAATTCCAATCTGAGCCCTCACCATTGAAAACACCCGTTGTTATTAAATATGGGTATGACCAGAACTGTTTAGTTGCCTGTTTTAACCAGCCAACGCCATTGGGTACACTTAATTTGAGAAAATTATTCTTTAGAGGAGGACGAATGGATACAGATCGCCAATGGCATACTTTAACCGTTGAAGAAACATATGAAACACTCGATGCCCAATATGAAGGGTTGGTTGTTCCGGAGGCTGAAAAAAGACTGGAAGAATTCGGGGAAAATAAACTTCAAAAAGACCGTGAGGTCAGCAAGCTGGATATCCTTATTTCACAAGTCAAAGACCCACTGATTTATGTTCTGGCTGCTGCTGCGATAATCTCGCTACTGGCCGGGGAAGAGCTGGATGCAATTGCCATTGGTGCTGTGATTGTCATCAATACACTGATCGGTTTTTTCCAGGAATATCGAGCAGAATCCGCTTTGGAAGCTCTGATGGCTCAGGCTGCACCTGAAGCTGAAGTCATCCGAAAACCAGAAGACAGAGATGAATATATGGAAATGAGCCTGCCAGCATCTTATGTTGTTCCGGGCGACATCATTTTATTGGATGAAGGTTACCGGGTTCCAGCCGATGCGCGGTTGATCGAAGCCCACAATCTCGAGGTGGATGAAGCCATGCTGACGGGTGAGAGTTTCAGCGTTCAGAAAGAAACCGAGCCCCTGGAGGAAGATCTGGGTGTTGGCGACCGAACAAACCTGGTTTACGGGGGTACAGCCGTGACTCGCGGACGTGGTCGAGCAATTGTTTATGCCACCGGTCAGGATACTGAGATGGGGAAAATCGCTGATTTAATCCAGGAAACAGAAAAAGCAAAATCGCCATTA